>CBILQL010000065.1:0-12080 GCA_966238865.1 uncultured bacterium | reverse complement strand
AGCATTATTAAAAGCCGCCACCGCGGCGTCTGTGCCGGCCGGACTCTCCGGGCTTGGGGCGAATGGGACCCAAAGCCCCGAGCACGGCTGGCCGCGGAAGGGGGCGGCCGGAGAGCCCGTTCCGCGCGAGCGGTACGGGAACGAAGTGGGACAATCCCCCTGGAGCGGCCGGCGCGGGGGGAGGAGGTGGAAGGTATTCATTTCCGCGGGTGACATCGCCTCAGGACGCCTTTCAATTCCTTTAGATCGACATGGGTATAGATCGAGGTGGTGGAAAGCCTTTCATGGCCCAGGAGCTTTTGAATCACGGGAAGCGGCGCGCCGCCTTGTAGCATATGGGTAGCGCAGGCGTGACGTAGGGTCTGCAACGTAATAGGGCGCTTGGGGTCCCTATATCGGTGGGTCACCCATTCATAGCCGGAATCCCCCAAACGGCCGCCGTAGAATGAAAGGAACAAGGCTTCCTCTTGCGGACATTTCACCACCAACCGCGGCCTCTCGATTTCGATATAGCGGAAAAGATGGCGCTGAGTTTCCTTCCCAATCGGCACCAGGCGCTCCTTGCCGCCCTTGCCCTTAACGTGGAGGAAGTCCTTGCCCACGTCGGCGAGGTCGAGCCGCATCAGCTCGCACTTGCGCAAGCCGCAGCCGTAGGCCAATTCAAAAATCGCCCGATTCCTCAGCGCGACATGGATTCGGCTCGCTCCCTGTTTGCGGATATGAGCCAAGGCTTCGGCAGGGGTGGGAATGCGCCGTGCCGGCGGGCGAACAGGGCGGAACTTGAAATCCTCGGGCCAGGGATTGACCAGGAGATACCCTTCGCGATAGAGGTAGGTGACGAATCCTTTAACCGCCCAACGGTGATGGGCGGCGGTCGCGGCCTTCCAGCGGGCGCGGCGCTCGGCGAAATAGCGCGTCAGGATTTCCGGGGTCAGGTCAGAAGCGCACGCACCGCCCTGGGTCTTGAACCAAGCCAGGAACGTGCGGACATATTCGCCCAGGTGCTGGGCCGTGATGCCGGCGGCTTTGCGGCTAAAAGAAAAAAGGTAAGCTTCCGCGAGATCATTCATCGGCGAAAGCTTCCTCCCGGACCTTCTCGCGCGGGTGGAATCGCTCTTGGGCCGCTTTCAGGTCCTCAATCAACAGCCGAGTGTAAATCTGGGTGCTAGTCAGGCTGCTATGCCTGAGGAGTTGCTGAATGTGGCGAATGTCAGCGCCGCCTTTCAATAGGTGCGTGGCGCAGGTGTGCCGCAGCGTGTGCGGAGTCACTTCGGGGTTGAGCCCGGCGGCCTCCACGTAGCGTTTCAGCATCTCCCCTAGGTTTTGCTGGTTGAGGCGATGGCCGTTCTTGGACAGGAACAAAAATTCCTTTCCCTTTTCCTTATCGGTCCGCGCCCGGCCGAGCGGCCGGCCGCCGCCGTTGCCGGTCAAAAGCTTGAGCCGGGCGAAGTGGATGTAATGAGCCAAGGCCTTCGCGGCTTCCATGCCGAAGGGCACCAGGGCTTCCTTACCGCCCTTTCCCCGAACAAAGAGGGTGCGGGATGGGAGGTCCACGTCTCGCAGTTCCAGAAGCCGGATCTCGGCGTTCCGCAGGCCGCAGGAATAGAGCAACTCCAAAATCGCCCGGTCCCGGATGCCCAGCGGCGTTTGAAGGTCCGGCAGGCTCAACAGGTGCGCGATCTCCTCCTCGACGGGTATCCCCTTGGGGAGCCGTTTTCCCTGCTTGGGAAGGCTCAGGGAGGCCGAAACATCTTGATAGACCTTTCCGGTTCGATGGAGAAAACGGAAGAAGAGTTTGACCCGGGAAAGGCGCTGGCTGATGGTGCGGACATCGAGGGGTATTCCATCGGGCCGGGGCGAGAGAAGCCAGGTCCGGTAGGACTCCAAAAGGGGAGCCGTGACGGCCTTGAAGTCCTCGACGTGCCTTTCCTCGAGGAAAAAGAGAAAGGGGTGAATGTTGGTCAGGTAGTCCCGGACCGTGAAGGGGCTCAGGCCTTTGGCCGTGAGGTGTTCCCGATACTGCTCCAGGAGCAGGCGCCAGGCGAGCGGAAGGCTTCTGGTTTCCATCCCTACCCCCTTTTCCTAGAATCCCCGCAAGGTGGCGGGTAATGCCCTGCAAGTCCCTTGGCTGTAAGGCTGGACCTTGCGGAGGGAAACCCGCAAGGTCTCGCAAGGTGCCGCAAGCCCCACAAGGTGGGGCCGTCCACCAAGGTGGAGGGAGGGGGCCATGGTCATTTCAGAATGCCCGCCCGGCCGTCGGTGTCGTACTCCTTTTCGAGGGCCTTATCCACGAGCCAAAAGCCGTCCCGCATCGTTTGCACGCAGCCAATGGCGCGGTTGATGGCTGGCTTAGTTTCAAGCGCGACTTCATCCCGAAGGGCCTTGAGGCCGTCCTCGATTTCATCAGCTTTCTTCATCAAGGCACTCAAGCGATCAAAGGTGGTCATGGTTGTTCTCCTTGTTGGGGGGAATGGTTTCAGGGAACCTTTTTCTTTTTAGCCGCCGCGAGCCGCCGCTTGAGATCGTCCACCGAGGTCAGGAAAAGATTGCGGCGGTCCTCGCCGCGCGCGTCCACCAAAAGCTCGTAGAGGAAGGCGACTCCGTTTTGCCCGGCGACCTTACCCACGTACCCGAGATTGCAAAGTTGCTCCAGGCCTTGGCGGATGCTCCAATCCGTCCAGCCGCAGAAGTCGCGCAGTTCCTTGCGGGTGAAGCGGGATTCGCCACCCTTCTTCTCGATGAGCTTTCCGATCTCGTCCGAAAGCCGGCGAGTGTGGGGCGCGAGCTCGTCCAAGGCGTTCGGGAAGAACTCCAATACAAGCTCATTCGCCAAGGCAATATCTTCCACCGTGGCCTCGATGTATTCGGAGCGGCGGCCGCCGAGTGAGAGTGTCTTGATCGGGCGTTGGTGCTGGTGCAGAAGGGCGATCGCGTTGATCAGGGTCATGTACTTCCCGAACTCCCGACGCATCTGCAAGCGGTCGAAGGGATAATCCAGGTAGGGCGCGTAGTCGTTCACCACTTCCAGCGGTCGCAAAAGGCGCTGCATGTTGCGGTACTTGGTGAGGAAGTCCCGCCGCTCCATGCTTTTGATGCGGCCCGCCAAGGTGTAAGCGCTTTTCCGGGCCTCCATGATCTTCCGGGTCTGCTCCTGGCTCTCATCAATGGTCAGGATGATGAAGCGGCTCCGCGTCTCGGCGTCCAAGGCGTCGGGATTGGTCGTGGCGATGATAATGAACACCGGCCCTTCCACAGTGTATTCCTCGGTCTTGAGCTTGCCGGTCTTGGGATCGCTGCGCGTCGTGGCCACGGTCAGGCGTTGCGACGAGGCCAGGGTGCGGATGGAGTAAAGGGCCTGCTGCATGCCGTCCTCTTCCTCGATGGCGAGGACCTTGTATTTCAGGCCTTCCCGCTCCTTGTAGAAAAGAGCCTGACCGGTCAGGCGCGTGTACTTGACCAAGGCTTCCTCCGGGACCAGGCTGCAAAGGGCATCTTGCAGGGCCGTCTTGCCGGCGCCGGAGCGCGAGACGATGAGCGCACCCAAGGGCGCCTCCAGGAAGCGGGAGATGGTTCCGAGATAGCCGAGGAGCTTTCCTTTCTCCTCGCCGATCATGCCCAACGCCTCGAAACCCTTCATCAGGTTTTGCACCAGGGCGGGATCCTTGAGCGCGGCCAGGGCCTCGGCCTTCTCG
Source organism: uncultured bacterium (assembly GCA_966238865.1). Lineage (GTDB taxonomy): Bacteria > Fibrobacterota > Fibrobacteria > UBA11236 > UBA11236 > CBILQL01. The sequence continues at coordinate 8,388 of CBILQL010000065.1, read as the reverse complement.
GCTTCGGACATTTCGGGGACGGCCTTCTCTTCCGGCGCGTCCTTCATCTTAAGGCGCTCGGCCTCGAGCAAGGGAAGGAGGGCTTTTAGCTCCTGATGGATTTCCTCGGCGCCGCCGCCGATCTCCTTGCAAACCCCTTCCACGAAGGCGGCACGGGCCTTGGCAACATAGAGATCCAGGCTGTCGATGTGGAAGGCGGCAGAGTTCTGCGGCTTGGAGCATTTGAGGGTCACACGCAGCCGGTCCAGTCCGAAGGTGGTCAGGCCGGTGATGGAATAGACGCGCCGTGGCAGAGTCGCGGTGTAGGTGTCTCCGTCCTTCTTGAGGCGCGGGGGCTCGTGCACGGCCGCGCGCGGGAAGCCTGGCAGGGCTTGCAGGTCTTGTAGCGTGCGCGGCTTGGCGGCTAAAGAAAAAAAGCTATTGGGATCTTCACCCTCGGGGAGTTCCAGAATGTGGCAGGCATAACCAATCTCCTTGAGCCGCGCGGCGAGCTTGACTGAGGCCTCCCGCCCGGCCCTGTCGCCGTCGAGCACCAGGTGGACGATGCGGATCCCTTTCACCTTGAGCCAGGCTTCATGAACCGGTGTCCAGCCATTCACGCCGTGCAAGGCCAGGACTGAGGGCGCTCCCAACTCGATGAGGCTTAAGGTGTCAATCACCGATTCGGTGAGATAGACGTGATCCGCTTCGCCGGCATGGTGGCCGAACACGCCGCGGCGCTCGCCTTTGAGGTATACGTGCCCCGCACCCTCGATGCGGCGGCCGTAAAGGCCGGTCAGTATTTGGTTTTCATCCCTCAAGGGAAATACCACGCAGCCGGCGAAGTGCGGGCGGCCGTCTTCGGCGATGGTGCCGGCCTCCTGGAGCCGCTGCCGCTGTGCCGCGTCGAGCCGGGTGCCGAAGGTGGGGGCGCAATATCCGATCTGGAATCCCTGCCGCTGCGGCTTTTGCTGGAAGCCCTTGAGCCCCCGCGTTTCAACCAGGTAGGCCAGGGCCTCCGGGCTTTCCTCGAGCGCGGCCGTCATGTGCTGGAGCGCCTTTTCAAGCGTGGCCTGCATGTGTTCGGCCTGGTGCGCGGCCGTGAAGGGCGAGGGCGCGACCGGGACCGTCTTTTTCCCGTTCTTCTGAACAACCTTAGTGAAGGCGTCGGGGAAGGACAGGCCCTCCATCTTCTGCACGAATTGGATCGCGTTGCCCTTGGCCCCGCAGCCGAAGCAATGGAAGAGGTTTTTTCCCGGCGTGATGGATAGGCTTGGCGTGTCATCCTTGTGCCACGGGCACCGGGCGAAATAGTCCGCGCCCTTCTTGGTGAGCTCCAGGCCGTATCGATTGCAGAGGGCTAGAAGGTCAGCCCCGTCCTTCACTTCGCGGATCTTCGCTTCGGGTATAGGCATAGGATTTTCCTTTCGGGTTGCCGTGGCGGCGTTGGTAGTCGTGCAGGGTATCGCGCAGGAAGTTGTAAGCGGATTTCAAATCGGGTATGTATACGCAGACTTCGCCGGCGCTGTAGGCCTTGCGGTGGAAAAGAACGTCCCGGCCTTTCATGACCAAGGTGGCGCGGCCGTCTTGGTCGAAGCGCAGTTCCCACAGGGCGGCGCCCTTGCTGAGGAGGTAGGCGCCCAGGTAGAGATCGTTCACCAAAACCTTCACGTCCTCGGAGCGGGGGAGACCGGTCAGGGTTGGTTGCATGGCGGCTTTCCTGAAAAACCTGTCAACTGGAATTTTTGATTCGATAAAGTTACACTATAATGTAACTATGCGCAACCCCCCATTATCTTTGATGCATGTCGAAAAAGCCAGGCCCCAAGAAGGGCAGCGCACTCAAGGGGACCAACCTTCATCCCTTCGGCCAAGCCTTGACCCGGATCCGGAAGCGGAAGGGGCTGACGCAAGGGGAACTCGCCAAGCGCATGGGGACCTCGGTCCGCATGGTCTCTTACTTCGAGCGGCAAATGAAAAATCCCGAAGTGGCCACGTTGGAAAAGCTGGCGCAGGCCCTTGGCGTCGAGCCGGGAGAACTGCTAAAGACGGAAAAGGGAAAGGCGGCCGAGGAGCCCATGCCCAACCGCTCGTTGCAAAGAAAGCTCAATCTGGTCCATCAACTGCCCGCCGAGGATCAGAAGTACATCGCCAAGACAATCGAGATGCTGGCCGAAAAGAACAAGCTCGGCGAGGCCATTTAGAAGGCGGAAAAGAAGAGCTACCTTGGGGCAAGGCGGTTCTGAGGCGTGCCCTCGGCCGCCGGGTGATGGTCAAGGCGATGCCGAGAATGGCCGAAATCAAAATCTCCTATCGCTCCAAGATCGACTTTGCCAAGCAGCCGAAGATCCTATCGCCCGGGGATGCGGAAAAGGTTTTCAGGAAGGTCTGGGACGGGTCCAAGCTGGAACTGCGGGAAGATGTCGTCATCCTGGCGCTGAGCACGGCCAAAAGGCTGATAGGTTGGATCCATATTTTCTCCGGCGGCTTGGATCGCGCCGTAGTGGACGCCAAGCTGATTTTTCAAGTGGGACTAAATGCCAATGCCGCGGCCGTCATTGTGGCGCATAATCATCCGTCGGGTGAGCTGGAGCCCTCCAAGCACGATCTGGCGCTGACAAAGAAATTGGTCCAAGGCGGCCGGATCCTCGACATTGAGGTGGAGGATCATTGCATTCTCACTAAAAAAAGCTTTTACTCCATCCGGGAACATCATGCCCGGCTTTGGCGGACTGCGGTTTACAAGGCCTGATCCCCTTGAAGATTACCCTGCTGCTAGGGTATCGTCCACGATTGGCGGCATGGAGTATCATTCCCAAAAAACTTCGCATGCAAGATATTCGCTCAAGACGATTCGAACCAAGACGCCTGAACCGTCCTGAATGGCAGCGTAACGATATCTTCCTTCTTGAACGGAAATCCAGGGACCAGGTTCATTCTCAAAGGGTGTAGCTCCAAGCACCCGGAGGAATGCCCTGCTCCCGATCTCAGGGAATAAGGGTCCGTAATCGATATTCTCAAAAGCATTCCTCTGTTTTTCGTCCAACAATTGCAGGGGGAAAAACGAGATCGATTCGGGTTCTTCGATTTGCGGCAAGCTTAATTCGTGTGCGGCATGGCCCTTGGCAAGCTTGGTAATTATCCTTTTTACCCTTTCTTCCTCGGGATGCCACGACATTTGATCGAACAAATCAATGACTTGGCTTCCAAGTATGCGCTGAGCAAGATTGGGCTTTCTACTGAAAGCCTTCTTTACTTTTTCCCTTCGAATTTTATCGGCTTCAATCGACCCGCAAACCACAGCTTCCAAAAAGCAGCTTAGATATTCCTCATCAAGAGAGAATCCATTATTGCATTTTAAGCATGCTTCGACGGTCGCCAGATTTCTTGGAACTGGATCATCGAGGAAAACTTTTGAAGGAACATGGTCTTGGGTTTCTGGCTCGCCACCACAGAAGACGCAGTATCCAGTAAACCTTCGATCAAAAAAAAGATGTTTAGGATCCATTTGAAGTAACACCCCAGGCTCCACCACCCGGCGTCTCAATGATCAATCCTTCTCCCGCATCGGCACCGTATGCGGTCGCACCGGGCAAGCCCTCCCGCCGGCCATCCGCATGGACTCGTGTATTTTTCCCCTTCGCTCCGGAGCTTCCGCCCTCCATGCCGAAAGGCGCCCTTTCGCGGCGCTGCGTCAGCAAGGAAACCTCCACCGGCTTCAAAAAGCGGTAGTGCCGGATCAGCCCATCGCCGCCGTTCCATTGCCCATGGCCCCCGCTCCCGCGCCGGATCCCGAAGCGCTCCAGCCGCACCGGGTAGCGGGTTTCCAACACCTCCGGATCGGTAATGCGCGTATTGGTCATATGCGTATGCACCGCGCTCGCCCCATCGGCCCCCGGCCGGTACCCTGTATCTCCCGGGTTACCCTGCGGCCCGACCGCCCCCGCGCCCCCCGCCAAGGTCTCATAGTACCCGAAGGTCCCATCCCCGAACGTGATATTGTTCAATATCACCTTTGATCCGAAATTTTTCGGATCAGGCCTTTTTTCCTACCCCCCTCCTTGACCGTAGGAATTGTGAACGCCATCTTGATAGCCCATTGCCCAAGCCGCGTGAGGGCTTCTGTGGCGCACGTTCCCAGCCTGGCTTATGGGCAAGGTTTCCAAATCAAGGGCGATTGATTCGGCCCGGCGGGTGCCCTGCTCGAAGCCTCTTTCGTATGCTCATCCCGCGCACCTGTGTCTTCCTGCACCGCCTTGATCATGAGGGAGGGAGGCGAAATGCTGAAAGTACCTGTGGGGCTTATCGCATTCGGCCATGGCTGCTCCTTGGTTCCGGATCGGATTTCCTTTTTACTCTCAACTTTAGGCGTGTGGGAGCCTCGGGGGGTGGGATTGATCTTGCTCCGGCTTAAGGGACCTGACGTAGTCCTCAATGAACCGCGAGGTATCTTCCTCGATTTTGTCCCCTGGTAGCTCCACGCCTTTCAGCTTGTCCGCCCAAGGTCTGCCTGGATGAATCGTGTCCCAAGGAGACCTTTTTTGACCGTGTCGTCCACCGCCCGGATCGTGGTTGCCATATCCGCTGATCATCTTGTTCCAAATGGGTTGAAACTTATCGATGAGCAGGGTCTCACCAAGGGGGATCCAAATGTCCTCGACCACCAGGTATCGGCAGAAGAAATCCTTGAGATTGAGGCTCTTCACCTGCTGGATGGATTCCGCATGTTCCTTGAGCCGGCCATGCAACGCGGTTCCGTGATATTCCCCGAGCACGCCGCCTTTACGAGCGCCAGGTGGAACCGCCTTTCCGATATAGATGGGATGGTCAAACTTCCCTTTCTGATTCAGGGCCGAGATTTTCTTGTAGAGGGGAAAGGATCCGGTATAGTAGATCGCGTAGATGCCAGCGCCGCGAAAGGACGGAGGCGGCAGAGGGATGGCCGGTTTAACAAGTAAGGCGTCAGCAACGCTGACGCCTAAGTTTACCTTGTCGAGAGGGTTATAGGGCTTTTCTATTTCCATGTGGTCTCTTATTTGTTCTTGAGATGTTTCAGTACGCTTGTCGCGACTACCTCTCCAAGGTTAACGGGAACTGCATTACCAATCTGGCGCATGGCTTCGGTCCAGGAACCCTCCAAAGCATAGTCATCCGGGAAGGTTTGGAGGCGAGCGCTTTCGCGCACGGTGAAATAGCGAACCTTGCCATCAGGCAGAACAAGCATGTTTTCGCCGCCAGGCACGCCGTGATCCCCGGCTTTCAGGGTCTTTGCCGGCAAATCGAACGGGCTCCCAGTATGTCCGGGATAAACCTTCGCGCCCGGCATGAAGTGATGGTTAAGTACTTCGTGCGCGGAATTTTTCTTGGTCGGATCCGGTAAATCGCTGATGGCATCCCGGACGGTGAGCCAGGGTTTCGTACTCAATGGCTCGAATTTGGTTTGCCAGTATTCCAAGCGTTCTTTGAATTCCAGCGGCATAGGTGGCCGGCGCCTTTTCGTGATTTCATGCCGCTCCCAATAATCCCCGGTGACCCATTGATCGTGCATGAGGGCTTGATAGGAATGGGTCGGTTCGGGAAAGGACCATTGAACGCCGAGATCGCTTCTGAACCCCACCATTATCACGCGGTCACGCCGTTGCGGAATTCCATAGTCGGCGGCATTCAAAACCCTGAATACCACGCGGTAGTTGAGACCGGAGACTTTCCCTTGAGTGTGATATTTTTCCAAGCGTGAAAGATGATCGAGCCACTTCTCATTCTTCTTGGGGGTTAGGTCGGGATAGGTGAATTGCAGGATGATGTATTCGAAATATTTGGCGAACGTGGGCCGGGTCAAGCCTCTCACATTCTCGAAGATGAAGGCTTTTGGCCGCACTTCCCTAAGGGCGCGCACCGCTTCGGGAAACATATCGCGTTCGTCCAGATAGGCCTTATGCTTGCCACCCAGGGAAAATGGCTGGCATGGCGGGCCGCCGGCGACGAGTTCGACACGATCGGCGAGTGGACTGTAGTCGAATTGGCGCACGTCCATCTCATGCAACGGCCAATCCTTGACGGCCTTGAAGCCTCTTTTCTGGTTGGCTCGAATGGTTTCGCAAGCGTCTTTGTTCCATTCGACGACCGCGCTGTGCTCGAAGCCGGCCTTATCGAGGCCGAGAGCCAGGCCACCCGCGCCGGAAAAGAGCTCGATGCATTTCATTTCAGCCTCCCTAAAAAGGTTTTGATCATGTTGGTCAAGTACTCGACGTCTCGTAGTTCGCATTCCCAAATCACCAGCGGGGTCCATCCCATTTCCACGAGCTCGGCCATCTTCCGTTTATCCCTTCGGGCATTGCCCAGAAGCTTGGGCTTCCAAAAATCGAGCTTGGACTTTGGCCACCGCGCGTTCTTGCATCCTATGTGCCGGTGCCAGAAGCAGCCGTGAATGAAAATGACCTTCTTCCGTCCCGGGAAAACCAAATCGGGTTTTCCGGGGAGCTTCGTTTGATGCAAGCGATACCTGTAGCCCAAGGAAGAGACGAGCTTCCGTAAAGCCAATTCCGGTTTGGTGCCCTTGCCTCGAATGAGGCCCATCCGCCGGCTACGTTCCTCAACGGTTAGAGTGTCCATAAGAGGAAAATACCGGTTTTCGCGGGCCATAATTTACATCCAAGGCCGGGTCAATTCTAGTCACCCGTGACCCTTCCTCCCGCCTCCCCCCCGGAGGGCGCTCCAAGGTCCTGCGCTCAGCCGCTTCCGGCCGCCTCTCATCGTACCCGCATGCGCGGGAACGACCGGCGGTCTCCAGCCGCTTCGCTCCGGACCTTTCCGCGCCTGTCGCGCTGCGCCCTTCGTTTCCCATGCGGGTTCCGCGCGACGGGGCCAGGCCGGGCCGTCCAGCCGCGACCGTTGGAATCACATGGGCGGCTTTTACATAATGCCCGTTACGCAAACCGGCTGACGCCGGTCCGGTTCGCTCCTCGACCTTCGCGTAACGGGCATTATGCAAACGGCCCGGCTTCGGATACGCGGCTACGCCGCTATCCCGGCCCCTTCTCCGGCCCACCACCCGAGGCATACGGTTTTCAATTAACCAGGGCTTTATACTTATCCATCCTAGTTTTTAGGTGCTTCGCATTCTTGTTCAAGGCCAGATACTCGCCTGCCAATTCAAGGAGGAACCTCTTCTTGCACTTCCTGGCGATCAGAATCTCCATGTAGCTCATGGACCATCCAACGATCACATTGATGGACTTGTTGAATCCCACGATATGCTTTTCGGGAGCCTGCGCTAAAAAAATTTCCACGTCTTTATAGTTGGACTTGATCCGCAGGCGATACATGAAATGCAAAATGGTGGTATGGCCGGGATCGAAGTTGTATTTGTACAGGCCCTTTCCCTTTTCAAAAAGGTCATCCACGCGGTTCGCATGTTCAGCCCTTAGGCATTTCGCCACCATTTGTATGGGCTGTATGCCTGTTCGGGAAAGGTTGTGGGGGATTTGAAGGTCGGCGGGGAAATGATTGGCTCGCGCCAGCTCTTTATCCTTCCCGAGGCAGCCACAGAAGGAAAGGCACCAAGGCGCGAAGCCCTGTCTAACGAAGTATTCGGAGATTTTCCGTAGGGCCTTGATGTGCCCGTCTGGCTTGTTGCCATCGATCAAGTACCCCGCGGCCTCAGCGCAGGAGTAGAGGGCGTAATAGGCCTGAATGGGCTTCCATTGGTTATTCATTCGAATAAGCTCGGGGTCATCAGGCCCTTCGAAGAGCAAGTATTCGGTGTTCCAAGCGATTTTAAGAAACCGCGCCACCCAATCACGATCGGGATTGGCGAAGCCTTGCATGGTTTTGGTTCTTTCGTTTAAAAACTTCACGAACCTTTCCCAGTCGCCATACTGGGCTCGCATGCAAGATTCAATGCAATGCAAGTAATAGCGGTAGGTCTCGAACTTGATTTCGTTATCCGTCCTCGGAAGCGCTGGCGCCGATGCGAGAAGGACGGGCATTTGCCCTAAAACACTATTATTTGCGGGGCGCTTTTGCCACGGACGATCCACGATTGTTTTTAACTCCAGCAAAATCAACGCGTTAGTTTTTTCCGGCCAGCCTTTGCCTTTTCGTCTTCGAAAAGGCAAAGCCCCGCACGGGCTCGGTTGGTGGCGCGAGCGCGTCCGGACATCCGTGCGGGCCCGCGCGGGGGCCTGGTCGTGCTCACATTGACATAAGCGGCCGCGCGGGGCCTGGCCGGAAGAAGACTTCCGGCCAGGATGGGTTTTAAAACCAGGGAAGTCCTCCTCCGGGTGGGCGGGCGCGCCCAAGAGGCCGAGCCTAGCCCCGCAGGGGCGTAGGTGGAACCGGCACGTTTGCATAAGGCTTTTTACGCGAAGGTCGCGGAGCGAACCGGACCGCCGCAGGCGGTTTGCGTAA
>CBILQL010000064.1:0-12171 GCA_966238865.1 uncultured bacterium | reverse complement strand
CCCTTCCCTTCCCTTCCGTCGGTCTCAACAGGGAACACCCGCGGCTGAGAGGGGTAAGGGTTTTTCCGCCTTTCCGGCGTATCCGAAGCAGGAATTTTCCGGGATGCAGCAGGAATCCCGGAGAAGAGAAAGCGGACGGCCCAGGGGGGAAGAATCAGGGAAGGATCGGAAGCGTGCGCATCCCGGAAAATTCAGCGACCCGAAAGCCGAGACGCGCTTCGGCTCTTAGCCGGAAAGGTGGAAAAACCCTTACCCTTAGCAGGGACGCGCCTAGCAGAACGGCCAGAGAGGACAAATCTCCTTGGCCTTCACGAAGGCGCCTTCCCGAATCAATCCCGGCCCCTTCACGGCAGCGCGCGGATCCGTCATTCCCCGGGCCGCCTCCACCATCGCCTTCATGAGGCGGCCGAGATTGGCGTCAGCCTCCTCGAAATCATGCTCGCCGGTGCGCTTTTCCCGGACCATATTGTGGGTGCCAGCCCGGACGAAGTCGCGGACGATGGAGGCGCAGGGGACGGTGAATTCCATGCCCGCCTTCTTGGCCAGGTACTGGGTCGATATCCAGAGTCGCTCTTCCATTTTAAGGGTCATGATTACTTTCTTATACTTTCGACAGGATTATTGATCAGGATCGCATCCAAGGTACATTTTGTGCGACTATACCGTCCAAGCGGGTCGGGATACGTCCGCAATCGGGGAGTGGCCGGTGCCCGACAGGCGCAAAGCCTGAACCCATCACTTTGGAGGTCCGGATCGGCAGGAGGTCAACTTGGGCGATTCCCGTGGATGGATGGGGTGGATGACGGCCGCGCGCAAGGTCCGCCCCGCCTTGCTGGCGCTGGCGGCAGCCTTGGCGCCGGTCTCGGCCGGAGAAGGCATATGGAGCCTCAACCTCAGGACCGAGGGCATGGTGGATTTCAAGCCCGGCAACGACTATTTCACCGGGCCCGAAATCGGATACTCCCATTACGATTTGGCCGGCCATAGCCTCCAGTTCCGCGCCGCCTGGCTCACCACCCGGATGGAGCAGATATTCCGTCCCAACATCCTGAAGTACGACATGTTCATCTTCTCCCCGACCTGGCATTTCCGCCGCAACAGCCTGTTCGATCCCACCTTCCAGACCGACTTCAGCTATGTCCGCTACGACATAGAGAACGAGGAGATTTTCCATTCCCTCGAGAACACCGCCTGGCTGATCTCCCTCCAGCCCGGTCTCAACCTGAATCTCGGAAAGGGAGCGTATGGACTCCATTACCAGGTGGGATACAATCTCTTCACGCCCCAGATGCAGCTCATCCAACCGCTCATCTTCGGCTTTTCCCTGTGGGTGATCCTGTGACCGCCCGGAAGCTGTTCCTGATCCCCGCCGGCCTCGCCCTGCTCGCCGCCGCCTGCGTGATCACCCCGGTGGAATGCGACCAGGAATGCGAGGAGAACTGGATGGACGGGGAGGTCAACGACTCCTCCTACGACGGGTCCGATGCCTACCATTACTACCGCGTGTCCAAGCGGCCTGACACCCTGCCGAAAAGCGTCAAGGACACCATCCCGGTGCTCATCGCCGTGCACGGCTTCTCCGCCAGCACCTTCGAATGGCTGGAGCTGCGCCGGCATGTCGGCGACGTGAAGCCGTATGCGCAGCGCATCGCCGAGGGCGAAACGCCCAGGGCCCTCGTCTCCCTGGTGCTCCTGGGCGGCCACGGGCAGGACATCTCGGATTTCCAGGACTCCTCCTGGGAGGCCTGGGGCAGGCCCATCCTCGCCGAGTACGACAGCCTTGTGGGCCAGGGCTACAAGAACATCTCCCTGGTGGGCTCCTCCACCGGATGCACCCTGATCCTGGAATACGCGGCCCGCAAGCTCTTCGACAAGCAGCCTCCCACCAGCTTCCTCTTCATCGATCCCATCATCTCCCCCTCGTCGAAAATCCTGTCCTTGATCGGCATACTCGGTCCCATCGTGGGCAACAGCCCGGGCGACAACAATCCCGAGGAGGAGAAGCACTGGTACACCAACCGGCCGCAGGAGGCCCTGGACGAGCTGTACACCCTCGTCAACCGCATCAAGAACCGGCTGGAAGACGGCATCAACCTGCCGAAGGGGAGCCGGGCCAAGGTCTGGAAGGCGGAACGGGACGGCCTGGCGGATCCCATCGGGGCCCTGCTCCTGTACAAGGGCCTCAAGCAATCGGACGGTTCCCGCATCGACGTGGAGAGGGTGGCCACCGGGAAGCACGTCTTCACCCGGCTGGAAGGCCGGGGCTCGCGTCCGACGACCCCGCTTACGGACTGCAAGAGGATACCTTCGAAGAAATCCTAGAGCGGGCCCGCGCCATGAAGTAGGCGCCCCCGGCGATCGACTGGCAGGAAGCCCGGCTCCGATGTACCTTATTGGCTGCCACCAATCGGCTGCCGGGCGGGAACCCGGGTTGGAAAAGGAGCGGACATGAGGTTTTTCGTCGCCGCCGCGGCCCTCGCGGCCATCGCCTGGGGCGGACTCTCGGGCTGCGGATCCAAGGAGAAGGAAAACCTGGCCCGCCGCATCGTCTACCATCCCGGCAACAGCAAGAGCATCAAGCTCGAGTGGACCATCAAGAAGCTCGCAAACGGCGACACCCTGCTGCACGGCGTGATGAAGGAGTTCTACTGGGGGGGCGCCGACAAGAAGGCCGTGGTGTACAAGGACGGGAAGCGGGACGGCACCGCCCAGGCGTGGTACGACAACGGCAAGCAGCAATGGATGAAGACCTACGAGAAGGGCAGGAAGGCCTCCACCTGGCGCCTCTTCTATTCCGACGGCGGCTCCTGGATCGTGCTCAACCACGACAAGGAGGGCAACATCGACGGCACGGTGCGGAAATGGGACCGCGGCGCGGATCCTGAAAAGCCCGTCGAGGCCGTGTTCACCAAGGGAACCTGCACTTCCGGGGATTGCCGCCTGCTCGATCCGCCGGAGATGACTCCGGATACCCCGCCCCAGAACAAGACCCAGGTGGAACGCGACCGGGAGATCCTGGCAGACTTCCTGGACTGAACGCCTGCCTGAACGCTTCCGCGCGCCGCGCGGAATCCCCGGAGGGGACAGCCCGCTCTTCATGGCCAACACCGCCGACCTCCCCCGCTTCTGGACCGTGAGGCGCTCCCTGCCGGGACCGCCTCCAATCGACTCCGCGGCCGTCCTGGACGCGGAATGGGATCGCCTGGGCCTTCCGGATGCGATGCGGGGGAAGAGCATCGCCATCGCGGTGGGCAGTCGCGGCATCAGCGACCTGCCCCTCCTGGTCAGGCGCATGGCGGACCGGGTGTCCGGGGGCGGCGGACGCCCCTTCATCGTGCCCGCCATGGGGAGCCACGGGGGCGCCACTGCCGAGGGGCAGCTGCAGGTGCTGGCCGATCTCGGGATCACCGAGGCCGGCATGGGATGCCCCATCCGATCCGCCATGGAGACGGTGGTGCTGGGAAGCACCTCCGGCGGCCTGCCCGCCCAGATCGACCGCCATGCCGCCGAGGCGGACGGCATCCTGCTCTTCAACCGGGTCAAGATGCACACCAGCTTCCACGGCCCCCTGGAAAGCGGCCTGCACAAGCTGCTGGCCATCGGGCTGGGCAAGGAGAAGGCCGCCACCCTGCTGCACGCCCGCGGGCCCGACGGCCTGCGCGACGACATGCCCGAGGTGGCCCGCGTCCTCCTCTCCAAGGCCAAGGTCCTCGCCGGCTTCGGAGTGGTCGAGGACGGCTACCACCGCATCGTGGCCCTGCGGGGCCTGGCGCCGGCGGAGATGGAGGCCGGGGAGGGCGAGCTGCTGGAGCTCTCCCGCGCCCTGGCTCCGGGGCTGCCCTTCCGGGAATTGGACGTGCTGGTGGTGGACGAGATGGGCAAGAACATCAGCGGCACGGGCATGGACACCAACGTCATCGGCCGGCTGCGCATCGCCGGCAAGCCCGAGCCCGAATGGCCGAAGGCGAAGGCCATCGTGGTGCTGGGCCTCACCGCGGCCACCCACGGCAACGCCCTGGGGGTGGGCCTGGCCGACTTCACGGTGCGGTCCCTGGTGGACGCCATCGACTGGAAGCTCACGGCCGCCAACGTGCTGGCCAGCGGCTTCCTCGAACGCGGCAAGGTGCCCCTGGTCCTGCCCGGGCCCGCCGAGGCCCTGTCCGCGGCCCTGGGGCACGTCTTCCGCGATCACCCCGGCCTGAGATCCGCCGGCCGCGTGCTCCGCATCCGCAACACCCTCGAACTCGAGGAGTTCCGCGTCTCCGACTCCCTGCTGGAGGAGGCCCGCGCGCTTCCCGGATTCCTGGAAGCCCGGGACCCGGGCCCCTTCCTGCCCTGAAGCCCGCCGCGAGGGCGTGTCCCTTGCACGCCTCCCGCTCCCCCCTCTCCGCCTTCCCGCACCCCTCTCTGCCTGCCCGGGTGATTTTCCTATACTGTGGGGCGATGTCCCTTTTCTCCTCCGCCCTGGACCCCGTCCTTCCCCTGGTGGCCGCCTCCATCATTGGCCTCGTCCCGGGGATGCGCTACGCGCAGCAGCTGCGGCGCCTGCATGAAGCCGAGCCGTCGCAGCCCGGCGGGCCGCCGCCTCCCTTGCGGGGATGGCTGTACCTGCTGGCGGTCGCGGTCCTCCTCGGCCCCATCGGCTGGGCCTGGTACCTGTCGGGCTGGGGCTACCTGTTCGACCCCGCGCGCTGGGAGCGCCTGACCTCGCCGGGCGGGGCCGACTACCACGTCCTGTGGGCTCCCTTCCTGATGGCGGCGCATGCCGCCATCGCCGCCCTCTGCTGCTGCTGGAGCGCGGTGTGCAGGGCCTTCCTGCGCAAGCAGCGGGTCTTCGTCGACGCCTTCGCCGCCATGACCCTGGCGGATCTCTGCTACTCGACCTTCGAGTACGTGGGCCTGAGCCTGCTCCCGGATTCGTCCCGCAGCGGGGAGTGGAAGGGCGTGGAGGCCCTGGGCCTCCTGCTGTCGGCGCTGTTCAGCATCGCCATGATCCGCATCGTGACGCGTTCCCGGCGGGTGGAGGAGACCTTCAGAAACCCACGATGAAGCCGCCCATGGGGAAGAAGGGCAGCTGGTCCACGGTGACCTTCCGGCCGGTATGGTCGTTGAAGAAATACGTGAAGACGTTTTCGCGGTTCAGGACGTTCTGGATGTCGAGATAGAACATGAGGTGCAGCCACCCGTAGACGAGGCGGCGATCGAGGCGCAGGTCCAGGGTCTGGTAATACGGATCCCGGGCCGAGTTCACCGCCCCGGGATCCGCTACCCAGCGGCGGAAGCCCTCGTCATAGGCCGCGGGCGTGTAGGGCCGGCCGGTGGAATGGCGGAAGCGGAAGGACGCCTCCACCCGGTCCCCGAGGGGGATGATCCAGCACAGGGATTTGAACCAGAGCGACTCCTTCGCCGCCCGGTACCAGGCATGCTTGTAGAGGTCCACGGCGGCTCCGCCGGTCAGGTTCGCGACGTGGGTGTAGTCGAAATCCGACGGGTAGGCGCGTCCGCCGTTGAGGCCCGGGAAGGTTGTCTCGGAACGGGACAGGGAATAGGCGGCCCCGGCGAACCAGTTCCCCTTCATCTTCCTTTCGAGGTAGAACTCCAATCCCCGGCTCAGCGCGGTGCCGTCCGACCGGCGCGCCGGCGAGGCCAGGAACAGGAAGGCCGGATCCCCAGAGCCGAAGGCCGAATCCAGGATCAGGTTCTCATAGCCCTTCACATAGGCGTTCACGCTCAGGCCGGCATCGAATCCCGGGGGATACCAGTCGAATTCGAGGGCGGCCACCCGGCTGCGCTTGGAGGGCAGGCTGCGGTTCTCCGGCCGCGCGGCGTAGTCGGCGGGGTTCTGGGCCTGGGTCTGCAGCCCGGCGGAGGACGACAGGGTCATGCCGTCGCGCAGCGTCCAACGGACGGCCGCCCGTGGCATCAGGAACACGTCCTCGGCGTATTCGAACCATTCCCCGCGGGCCCCCAGGGAGAGGGCCAGGCTGCGGCCCAGGGGGAAGTCCACGGCGGCATGCAGGGCGCCCTTGCGGGATTCCAGGTAGGCGTCCGGAGGCATCCACTCGAGGACGGGATTCCCGTCCGGGGACATCCACGGGACTCCGGCGGTGTCGTCCGGCGAGGCGTACCGCTTCACCGTATCCTGGATGCCGCGGTTGGCGTCGCGGAACTCCATCCAACGGAGCTCCGCGCCCGCGGTCCAACGGGTCCCGCCCGGCGCGCCGTGAATGGCCGTTCCCTTCCAGACCGCTTCCCGCTCCCGGGTGGTGCGGGAGGAGAGCGCCTCGTCCCGCCCGTCGGCGAAGTATTGCTTGCGGAGGAAGGTGGATCCGGCCGTCGAGAGGGTCGTGCGGAATTCCCAGTCGTTCCCGGCGGGCAGGGACCAGGTGCCGCCCAGGGCATGGACCCCGCCGCCGGCCTCGATGACATCTCCCTCGGTCCCGAAGCTCTCCTCCGCGTCCCGGATGCGGATCGAACTGATTCCCGCGCCGGGCGTACGCAGGGAAGACGCGAAGGGACAAGATGCGCTGCCGCCTGGTGGGCATCCGAAACGAGGAGTCGGGCAAGTATCACCTGTATGTCACCAACGTCCCTCCGGAAACCCTTTCGGCAGAAGAGGTGGCCGACGTCTATGGAGCCAGATGGCTTATCGAGCTCTTTTTCCGGGAACTGAAATCCGCCTATGCGCTGGATTCCATGCCGTCCTCCAAGGCGCATATCGTGGAAGCGCTTTTTTACGCCACCTTCATTACCTTGCTGGTCAGCCGTACGTGGCTGCGGAGCCTGCGGTTGAAAATGGGACCGTTGGGAAATCGGTGCCCCGTGGAAAGATGGGCGGCCATTTTCCGTACGGTGGCCGGAGACCTTTTGGCCATCCTCCTCTATCCCCCTGCCGAAGCAGAAGCCATAGCCAAGCGCGTCCTGCCGATGATCAGAAGGGAGGCTGTCGATCCCAATGCCGGTCGCACCCATTTGCTGAAACGAGCGACACGCCTGAAAGCCGCATGAATAAAGGGTTTCAACCAATTCCACGCATCCTTAACCGATTACGGATGAAAGCGTATTATAATTTCGGGGGAGATTGAAGCTCGGGTTCAATCCTTTGGAGACTCGAGCCCGGCGCAATTCATGTCAGCACAGCGTCCACGGACAAGCCTGGAAAAATCCGCTTCAATTTGATCAGGGTATCCAATTCGGGATTCAGGTTTTTTCCCGACTCCCAGCGTTGGTACTGAATGACATTTTTAAAGACCAGCTTTTCCGCAGCTTTGCGCTGACTGAGCTTGTGTTCCAGTCGTTCCCGGCGCACCATGGCCGCCAATGCGATCTTGGGATCTACGGGCACTTCCACGATGTTCCTGCCTTTGATAGAGGGGTCAGGAAGGGGGGGGATGTACGTGGAGTCCTCGGGCTCCTCCAAGCACAATTCCAGGACTTCCTTCATGTTCTTGTGCAGTTCTTCCAAGGTGTCGGCCTGAGTGTTGGCATTCAGCCCTTCTTCAACGCTCTCAGCCCAGTAGCCGCCCTTTTCCTTGTGGATGCGGAAGTGGTATTTCATCGGGACGCCTCCAGATGTTTCAGGAAGCCGTCACTTCCCCTGCAAATCCCCAATCGCCTTGTACAGGTTCTCGAACAGCTTCTCCAGCTTGCCCGTGGGCGTGGCCGAGAACGCCAGGCGGATGATGCCGCCGAAGTTGATGGTGCCGGTGCTGTAGTCCTTGAGCAGCTTCTGGCGCAGGGCCTCCGCGTCCACGACGGGCTTCACGCACATGAAGTAGCCGGAGTTGAAGGGCAGGGGGGAGAAGCGTTCCTTGTATTCGGGATGCGCGGCCAGGATGCGCTTCACCTCGTCGTAGCGGCGCTTGAGCAGATCGAACTTCTGCCGCTTCTCCGCATCGTATTCGCCCGAGGTCCAGGACTTGACGAGCAGGGTCTGGGCCGGGTTGGACGAGTTGGAGATGTTGCCGCGGATGGCGCCGCCGGTCTTGGCCTCCAGGGCCTCGTACAGGGCCGCCGTGCCGCCCTTCACGCCGTAGGTGAGGAAGCCCACCCGGAAGCCCCACACGTAGTCCTCCTTGGTGGCGCCGTCGATCTTGACCGCCAGGAGGTTTGGGCTGCGCTCCATCAGGTCCACGAAGATGGACTGGGTATACACGCCGGGCTCGAACACCAGCCCGAAGTAGGCGTCGTCGATGAGCACGACGACCTTGTCGCCGCGGTCGGCGGCCTCGCCCAGGGCGGCGACGATGGCCTTCACCTCGCTGCCGGTGGGGGTGTAGCCGCTGGGATTGTTGGGGAAGTTGAGCAGGACGATCTTCTTGCCGCCCTGGGAGGGCTTTGCCAGCGCTGCCTTGAGGCCGGCCACGTTGAAGCCTTGCGTCCCGCCCGCCGCCTCGGCGTAGGTGGGGAAGGTTTCGAGGCCCGCGCCGTAGGCGTTGGTGAAGAGCAGCCCGTAGTTCTCCCAGAAGAGGTCGGGCAGGATCACGTTGTCGCCGGCGTCGCAGAAGAGGTAGCCGGCCATGCTGAGGCCGTGGGTGAGGGCGGCGGTGACCACGGGCTGGCTGAAGGTGCGGCCCGCGAGGCCGGGGTTCTTCTTCGCCAGCATGTCCTTCCAGATCTTGCGGATGTCGGCCCGACCGGGGCTGGGCGCGTAGGGGAAGGCGTCGCCGGGCTGGAGCCCGATGTTCTTGGCGATGCTGGGAAGGGCCACCGGGGAGCCGTCGTCCTCGAGGGCGATGCCGATGGTGGCGTTGATCTCCTTGCCGTTCGCCTCGGCGCTCTGCGCCAGGATGCCCAGCTTGGGGAAGAAGATGGCCTTGCCGCGCTCGGAGAGCATGTCCAGGACGGCGGGATTGGCGGCCTTGAGGGTGTCGTTGAGCTTGGCGGCTTGGGGATCGTATTGCATGGGCGTAAAAGGTAGTCAACCCCGCAGGCCGCGGAAAGCTCGGGCCGCGTTCTGGAACAGGCCCAGGCCCATGCGGTAGCCCGGGATTTCGAGCAGCACCTCCGCGTGCCGGCGCGGCAGGGCCTCCCGGTATTCCCGGAACCGCGGGTAGAAGCCCAGGCATACGGCCAGGCGCAACACCGCAGACAGCAGGAACAGGCTGCGCAGGGTGTAGCCGTTGAGGGGCGGGAGCCGGGTGGCCAGGTACCCGCCCAGCAGGGTGAAGGCGAAGCCCAGGACGCCGCCCACCAGGGAGGCGAAGGCGATGTAATGGCCGCGCTGGCGCCGCTCGGTGGCGGCCAGCAGGTGGTTGAAGTTGGCCATGTTGTACCCCGCCCAGGTCGCGCCGCTGTAGAAGTTGAACAGCCAGATGAGCGCGGGGCGATCGAAGAAGAGGTAGGGGACGGGGATGAAGCAGACCAGCAGGCCGCTCACCCAGAGCGTCCTGGAGGTGCCGAAGTTGTCCATCATCCGTCCCCAGAGCTTGAGGGTGGCGATGGATCCGAGCACGGTGGCGGAGAGGGCGGTCGCGACGGTGAGGTAGTCGAAACGGAGATCGCGCAGGTACCACAACGAGAAGAAGGGCCCGGACATGGCGGCGGCGGCGCCGAAGCAGGAGGTGGCCAGGCTCCAGGCGAGGAAGTCCCGGCTCGGCCGGAACCGCAGCGGGGAGAACGCCTCGCGGGCCACCG
Organism: uncultured bacterium; assembly: GCA_966238865.1. Taxonomy (GTDB): domain Bacteria; phylum Fibrobacterota; class Fibrobacteria; order UBA11236; family UBA11236; genus CBILQL01. The sequence continues at coordinate 2,535 of CBILQL010000064.1, read as the reverse complement.
ACGCCGCGGGCTCGAACTGCCGGCGCAGGCAGGCGAGGGAGCCGGTCCGCAGCAGGGCCGCGATCGCGAAGATGCCGCAGAAGAGCAGCCAGGGTGCGTGGTGCGGATCGAAGCGGCGGGCCACGGCCCCGGCCGTGAGGGCGCAGGCCAGGTACATCCACGCGAACCAGAAGCTGCGCCAGGCGAAGTGGCGGCCGCGCGCCGCGCCGGGGATGAGGTCCCCCATACAGTCCGTCCAGTACGAGCCCGTGGCGCTGGAGCTCACGGCCGCCAGGGCGATGGCGGCCGCGTACGCCCAGGGCGCGGCGGAGGCGGGCAGGAAGCCGGTGAAGGCCGCCGTGAACAGGAAGATCGCCTGCATGCGCACGCCCAGCAGCACGTAATGCTTGCGTCCCTTGGCGGGATCCGCGATCGCGGGCACCAGGAACTGGATCACCGATCCCAGCAGCATGGGCAGCGAGGTCATCACCGCGATTGCCATGCTGGAGGCGTGCAGGGACACGGCCGCGGCGATGGCGAAGGTCTCCTGCAGGGCGACCATGCCGTTGGCGCAGAGCCCGTCCAGGAAGCTGAAATGCAGCGCGCGGCGGACGTGGGGCGGTCCCACGTCCAGGCCGCCCAGCATGCGGTCTTCCGGCCGTTCCGGGACCGCCGATTCGGGCGATGCCGCTTCCGGCGCGTTCTCCCCGCGCCGCGCCGCGGCGAGGGGAGGCACGGAGGATAGGAGGTTCAACAGACGGGACGGCAGGGGCGTGGGGCCCGAGGGGGTCGAGGGAGGCGAGATGTCACGCATGGAAGTGGGGAACTCCGGGTCGTTCCCCAATATATCATGCCCCGACCCGCCGGGAAAAGCCGGATGGGTCAAAGGCGCGTCAAAGTGGGGCGTTACAGGCCGAGGATGCGCTTGGCCATGGCCAATTGGCTCCGCACCGAGGCGCTGCCGGTGCCGCCCTGGATGTTCCGCCGTTCCGCGGAGTAGGCGAAGGTGAGCCGCTTGCGGAAGGCCTTGCCGTCCGGGATCGCGGACCATTCCGCGTCCGGCAGGTCCATGAAGCCGACCTTGAGGGCCTCGGAGCGCGCCACCATGCGGCCCACGATGTGATGCGCGTCGCGGAAGGGGATGCCCTTCTCCACCAGGTAGTCGGCCAGGTCGGTGGCCAGCATGCCGGGGTGCATCTTCCGGCGGATCTCGTCCACCTTGAAGACCAGGGAGGCGACGCCCTCGGCCATCACCGCCAGGGTCAGCTCCAGGGTCTCGACCGAGTCGAAGACCGGCTCCTTGTCCTCCTGCAGGTCGCGGTCGTAGGCGTGGGGCAGCCCCTTGAGCACGGCCGCGAGCCGGGTGAAGTTGCCCAGCAGGCGCCCCGCCTTGCCGCGGATGAGCTCCATGGAGTCCGGGTTCTTCTTCTGCGGCATCATGCTGGATCCGGAGGTGTAGGCCTCTCCCAGCTCGATGTAGCCGTACTCCTGGGTGGACCACAGCACGAAGTCCTCGGCGTAGCAGCTGAGCGTGGTCCCCAGGATGGAGGCGGCCCCGAGGAATTCGAGGGCCCAGTCGCGGTGGGCGGTGGCATCGATGCTGTTGGGCGAGATCTCCGGGAAGCCCAGCTCGCGGGCCACCAGCTCGCGGCGGTAGGGGAAGGCGGAGCCCGCGAGGGCGCCGGACCCCAGGGGCATCTGGGAGGCGGAGGCGGCGGCGTTCCGCAGCCGGGCCTTGTCGCGCTCCAGGGCGAAGAAGAAGGAGAGCAGGTAGTGGGAGATGTAGATGGGCTGGGCCTGCTGCACGTGGGTGTAGCCGGGCATGAGGGCGTCGCGGTATTCCAGGGCCTTGCGGTACACGGCCTCCTGGAGGACGGCGACGGCCTTCGCCAGGTTCTCGGCGCTGCGGCGCACGTAGAGCTTGAGGTCGGTGGCGACCTGGTCGTTGCGGCTGCGGCCGGTGTGCAGCTTCCTGCCCAGGGCCCCGATGCGCTCGGTGAGGATGCGCTCCACGGCCATGTGGATGTCCTCGTCCCCGGGCCGGAAGAGGTCGGCGCCCCGCTCGAGGTCGGCCAGCACGCCCTTGAGGCCCAGGACCATCCGGGAGAGCTCGCCGGCGGTAAGCACATTGGCAGCACGGAGGCCCTTGGCGTGGGCGATGCTTCCCTCGATGTCCTCCCGGAACAGCTTGCGATCGAAGGGAAGGCTCACGGAAAGCCGCTCCATGGACGAGGCCATGCCCCCCTGGAACCGTCCCTGCCAGAGCTTGTCCCCGGCCTTGCCTGTCTTCGCCTTGCCTTTACCGGCCATCATGTCCCTCTCCCGTCGGTCCGGCGCAGCGCCGGGCGGACTCAAATTAGCTGAGTTTTTGGGCTTTGTGTAGGAACGGGGGGGACTTCAGGCGTCCGGGGAACGCCTCAGGCGGCCGCGGCGCCGCTGCGCAGCATCCGCACCATGCAATATTCGCACTTCTTGAGGAATTGCAGGCGCGTTTCTTCCGGGGTGGCGCCCTTGCGGACTATGTAGCCGATTTTGGCGTTCTCGATCACCTCGCGG
>CBILQL010000063.1:0-12209 GCA_966238865.1 uncultured bacterium | reverse complement strand
ATCGAGGCCGACCAGCGCTCCGGAGCGTATCGCCCGGCGCCCCGGCGCATGCTCCTGGAGGGGAATTGGAGGCGGCAGGCCATCTGGATCGTGGCCGGCGACACCGCGCGGGCAGCCGAGGCGGTCGCCGCCGCCGCTGCCGCTGCCTCCAAGGGCGGTCCGGCGGACCCCCGGATCCGCGTCTTCCACCTGAAGGCCGCGGGGCCGGAGGGAGCCGGGCCGTGATCACCCCTCGGAAGCCCGCCGCCGCGCTTCCGCGCGCGGTCCGGCTCGCCTGGATTGCGGCGCTGGCCTGCATGTTGCCGCCGCCCCTGCCGGCGGAGGTGGTGCGGATGGCGATCCTGGCCGGGGCGAACGAAGGCCTCGCGGCGGAACAGCCGCTCCGGTACGCGGCCCGGGACGCGCGGGAGATGGCCGCCCTCCTGCGGAACTCCGGCGCCTTCGCCAAGGGCGACATCCACCTCCATGCGGACGAGGGCGTCGACCGCATCCGGCAATCTCTGGAGGCGGTGGCGCGGCGGCAGGAGAAGCTTTCCCGCGCGGGAGTGCAGACCTTGCTGCTGTTCTTCTATTCGGGGCACGGCAGCGCGGATGCGCTGCACATCCGGGGGAAGCGCTTCCCCCGCGAGGAGCTGGTCGCCTACCTGGATTCCCTCGGCAGCGATCTCAAGATCGTGATCCTGGACGCCTGCGAGTCCGGCGATTTCCTCCGCAAGAAGGGCTTGCGGGTGCTGGACGGGGAGGGTGTGCGGGTGGAAGACAACCTGCGCAGCCGCGGAAGCATCCTCCTGAGCTCCAGCTCGCAGGGCGAGGCGTCGCAGGAAAGCGAGGAGTACCGGTCCGCCGTGTTCTCGCACCACCTGATGAACGGCCTGCGCGGCCTGGCCGATTACAACCGCGACCGGGCGGTGTCCATCATGGAGGCGTTCGACTACGCCCGGGCGAGCACGCGCCTGGAGCGGGTGCACGGCGCGGAGGGGGCCCAGAACCCGGCCTTCGACTTCGACCTGGTGGGCGAGGCCGATCCGGTGATCACCCGGCTGCCCCCCGGCCGGAGCCGTCTGACCCTGACCGGCATGCCCTGGGCTCCCCTGGAAATCTACGAGGCGGACTCGCGAACCCTGGCCTACCGCGTCTGGCTGACGGGCCGGGACAGCCTCTCGTTCTCCATCCCGGCCGGAAAATACCTGCTCTGCCTCCGCGAACGGGACGCGGTGCTCACCCGCGAAGTGGACCTGGCCTGGGACGGCGAAGCGGAGGCGGACAGGCGCGAGTTCCGCAGGCGGCCCGCGGCGGCTTTCGCCCGGAAAGGTGGCCGGGCCCCGATTTGGAATCCCCACGGCCTGCGCCTGGCCTTCGACTTCACGGAAGCGATTCCGGGATTGCGCCTGCCGCTGTTCCGCGCAGGTTACGAGCATCGGGGATATTACCTCCACCAGGCCATCTGCATCGGCTATGGATCCGGCCTGTCGTCCGGGGAGGAGTTCGACAACGCCGTGACCGTGATCCGGGCCGGCTATTCCGTCGCATCCCCGCTGTTCCGCTGGCGCCTGGGCCAGGCCACCCTCGGGGTCTCGGGGTCCTGGGACTACGTCCGCCAAGTGGTGGACGACAAGCGTTTCCCGGGTCCCATCGAGACCGGCTCCGGGACCGTGCCGTTGCGCCGCCGCTTCGATGCCCAGATTTGGGGCCTCTCCATTCCCCTGGAGCACGAGCTGCATCTGCCGGGGGGCCTCTGGATCTCCGGCGGCGCCGCGGCCGGCCTGTCCTCGTTCCGCGATCGCGCAGCCGGGGGCCGCGCGGTGCGGGCCGGGTGGAGCCCTACCCTGGGGTTCGGCTACCGGTTCTGAAGCCGGGCCTTCACGACTTTTCGCTTTTCTCGCCTGCCCGCAAAAACTTTCTGTCAAGGGATGTCGAGTTCGCTCGTCTATTGTTCCGAACCTTTTGGGACTGCTTGTAGTCTTCCCTCATGGGGATAGCCGGAGCGAGCCAGGCAGAACTTGGCGCGGTGAAGCGAACCGTACCAGCAGGCCACGTCCTCGACAAAGTCATGGTGGCATCTTGAATAGTAATGCCGGGAAAAGGCTGCTCAGTCGAGCGGTTTCGAGAAACCCTCTCCATGTGACCATAAAAAATGGTCCTTGACCGGGCGAATTTTCCGGAGTAAGTTCCGGTTGCGATCAAATTCGATTAGAGAATCAGATTTGATCGCAATATCAGTTGGTATCAACCTCAAGGAAAGGCCATACGATGAATTTGAAAAAAGTTTGGAAATGGATGGCAATGGTTTTGCCGTTGATGGGCATAGTCGGTTGCTTGCAAGGCACTCAAATGACCAGCGAAGAGACCCCCGTTGAGCCTCCCGGGAACACCCAGCAGGTTTCCGAAAATCAAATTCCCTCGGCCAGGCCATTGGCAAAACTCGACGGAACACCCTCCACTATCGGAAACCAGGTTTGGGCGGGGGCCAAGGCGATGACTTCTTTGGGCGGATTCATTTATATCGCCGCCGGAGACAACATCAACAAGGTCGATCCTTCGGATGGCAGTTTCAATACGATCGGGGATAAGGGAGCATGGAAAATCACCAAGGCGATGACTGCTTTGAGGGGTATGCTGTACATCATCGAAAACGGCACATTGTATAAAATGGATCCGGACTCCGGCCGACATACCGCGGTCACAGGCAGATTGTGGGATAAAGCCCAATGCATGACCGCAATCGAGGAGCGGAACGAGATCTACCTGGTGCACGACGCCAAACTTTACAGGGTGACCCCGGATAATGGTTTGTATGAGCAAATCGGTGTGAAACTCAATGGTGTCGTCTTGGGCGCGATTTGGCGATATATGTCAGCGATGACTTATGGAGTCGAAAAAAATTGCGGCTCAGGCAATAAACTATACTACTTGGTCATGCCGGAAAACGGAAAGTTGAATACCGTTTTGCTTCCCTCCCCGACTTTGTCCTCCTATGCCCTCATACGGCATCTACGCGATACGGGACCGGTCGCTGCCTTGGCGACCCAGAACAACTTTGGGCGGGAATCGACGAATTATGCCGGTTGCAACCTGACGCCGAGAACTGAGGATACTCGCTACTTCATATCCGTTGAGCAGAATGGCGTGCTCACGTTCAGTCAATATTCCTTTGAGGGCCGAATAAAGGATACACACTCGGGTTGGGGCAGTGTCAAGGGCATGACCTTCATGGACGGAAAACTTTATATCATCAACAATGGCTATCTTCATAAAGCAAGTGTGACACCGTAATCCGAACCTGGATACGACCTTGCGGGGCTTCGGAGGCTGCTGCGATGCCCAAGCCCCGCATTCAGTCAGGAATCCTTGGATGAACCGGGGGCGGGAACATCTACCTGGTCAGCAGCGGAGCTTTGTTCAAGCGAGCCATTCCCGCACCTTAAGTGACCGGGAACAGAGGCTTCGGGGCGCCGCCGGCCTACCGCGCAGGGGTGGGCCGGGGCCTCACCGGCGGGGTGGGGGGGATGGGTGGACTTGCCCGGCGGAAGTGCTGCGGTCAGCCAAGCGCTTTCCGCAGCACTTCCGCAAGCGCCCGGCCTGAAAAGCTCTCCTCGAACACGCGGCGTGCCGCACGGCCCAGGGCGTCCCGGCGCTCGGCATCGTCTTTGAGGGCCCGGATGGCCGCCGCCAGGGCATCGGCCGAGGCCGCCGGCACCAGCACCGCCGACTCTCCGCCCCGGAAATAGCCCCGGACGGCGGGCGAGTCGCGGGTGACGATCGCCTTGCCCATGGCTGCGGCTTGCACGACCTTGTTGGGAACCACGTTGGCGGCCTTCCCGGTATCGCCGAAAATCCCCAGGCAGAGATCGGCCCGGCGAATGGAGTCCGCCAGGGCCTCGGGGGGTACGGGGTCCGAGAAGATGGCCGGGTCAAGACCCAAGTCTCCGGCCCGCGCGCGGACGGCGGCGTAGGTCTGCCCCCGGCCGACGAGGGTGAAGCGCACGCCTTCGTCCCGCAGCAGGGCCGCGGCCTCCACAACGTGTTCGACCCCCTGCAGGGGGATGTAGGTCCCGTAGAACAGGACACGGAAACCGCAGCCCGGTTCCGACGCCGCCGCAGCGCCGGAGGTTCCTGCGGCCTCGCCTCCCGTCCGCCGCGAAGCCGCTACCGGCGCCGCCTCGCCGCCCCCGGCGCCCTGCCCGGGACGGAACACGGCCTCGTCCAAGCCCACCGGCAGGATGGCGGAGGGCGCCTTCACGCCGTACTTGCGGCGGAAGTAGGCCTCATGCTCGGCGGTGTCGAAGAAGAGGAAGTCGGCGCAGCGGGTCGAGGACCAGTCCTGCCACAGGCAGATCAGGGCCTGGAGCCCGAAGCGGGAGTGGAGCTTCCGATCCTCGATGCGGGTGTTGTAGCGCGAGGTGAAGGGGTCGAACGCCACCTTGCGGCCTGTCAGGAGGGCCAGCGCTTTGACCAGGGGAACCAGGCGGTGGCCGCCCTCGGTGACGAGTATCCAACGGACATCCCGGGAAATCCGCAGCAGCCGGGCCCCGAGGATGAGGTGGCGCCAGGGGAACGGGGCGCGGGAATGGCAGTCCACCACACGGAACCCGGCGGCCTCCAGCGCCTCCTTCACGCTCCGGTTCCGGGGGTAGTCCGGCTCGTGGTGCCCGAGCAGGCAGATGCGGTCAGGTCCGGGCATTGAAGCCCCGCCATTGCGCCCTGACGTACAGGCAGAAGCAGCCCAGGGACGCGCCGAAGATCGCGATGTCGACGGGCAGCCCCGGCCGCAGCCAGAAGTGGACCGTCGCAGGGACGGCCAGGATGGCCGCTTCGACGACCAGGGGCCGCAGGAAGGACGGCATCAGCATGAAACTCCCGGAGTAGCGCCAGATGCCGGCGAAGGCCACCATCCCGCCGATGAAGGTGCCCGTTCCCGTGGCCGCCGCCGCCCCTTCGGCCCCGTACCGGGGAATGAGCAGGAGGTTGAGGGCCAGCGTGGACAGGAAGAAGCTGACCTGGGACGCGGGGATCACTATCGTCCTGCCGAGGCCCACCAGCAATTGGCCGGAGAAGGCTCCGGGAGTGATGAGCAGGCCGAAGAACACCGCGATGGCGAGGACATGGTAACCTTCCGAATACACCGGGCTGATCAAACCGAGCAGCTCGCGCCCGAAGATGATGGCCAGGAAGAAGAAAGGGATTTGCAGCGAGGTGACCATCCACGTGGCGTAGTTGAAATTGCGGCGCTGGGATTCGCTCACGCGGCCGCGGTTCTCGGAGGAGAAAACGGACAGCATGATGCCGTCGAAGGACTGGCGCAGGGAGCGCAGGGTGTTGGAGATCATGTTGATCACCGCGTAGATCTCCACCGCCTGGATCCCGGAATACCGCCCGAGGAGGAGCAGGTCGATGCGGTACGCGAAGCTCATGAAGAAATCCGTGCTGGCGAGCGGTAGCGAGAAGCGGAACAGGTTGCGGGAGGCGCCCGGCGCCAGCGACCACCGGGGCCGTCGCGCATAGAGGCGGAAGAAGAAGAAGGCCGCCAGCGCAAGGCCGGCGAGGTTCCCCAGCAGGTAGGGGAGCGCAAGCCCGTACGGCTTCGCGGAGGTGTAGGAGAGGAGGAGGGCGGGGCCGTATATCACCGACGGGATCGCCAGGTTGCGCACCAGCAGCCCCTGCATCAGCGCCCGCTTGTTCAGGTAGGATTGCAGGAAGAGCAGGGTGAGGGCCTGCACCGGCACCGCCGCCAGGAAGCAGGCGAGCTGCAGGGTTCCGGCTGCGGGCAGCTTCCCCTTCCAGCCGAACAGATCGGGAACGAGCCCCAGGTGCTGCACGAACACGGCGGCCCCCAGCCCGCAGCAGACCAGGAACACCAGTTTGGCGCAGCGGGAGAAGATGCGCAGGAAAGCCGCCTCGTCCCCGCAACGGGAGTGGACCCAGACCACGCCGCGGTCGAGGCCCAGGGACGCCAGGCGGGTGAGCAGGAGGGCAAGCGACTCGTAGTACTTGAAGACGCCCCATTCCCCGCCGGCATAGGCCTTGGCGCAGAGCAGGACCAGCAGGGGCTCCAGGGCCTTGGAGGCGTTGTCGAGGAGCATGTACCCCGACCCGCGGTTGATGAACCTGCGGTTGGCCTCTGCGCGCTGCGCCTCCCCCTCCGGCCCCGAGGGGGCCTCCTTGCGCGAATCTGCCATTTCGTCCGGGAAGGAAATGTAGAAAGTCCGCGTCCGGTGCGTCGACGGCGGAGCCCGGGGCCGCGGCCGCCGGACCCGTTCAGTAATAGGGATCCACAGATATGTTCAGCTGGATGCCGTGCAGGCCGTGGAAGCCCGCGTGCACCCGGAACAGGAAGATGTCCGGACGCCGGACGTTGATGCCGAAGCCCCAGGAATTTCGGAGGTCCTCGGACAGGTCGACCTTGTCCCAGGAGCGGGCCGTGACGCCGTACTCGTTGAAGATCATGCCGTCCATCAGGCGCATCACCGGGAAGCGGTATTCCGCCGAGACCGCGGCCACCGTGTAGTCGCGGAAGCGCGCCCCGCCGTAGCCCCGCAGCGGCGTGTCGTTGCCCAGGGTCTGCAGCCCGTAGGTCGGCATGCGGTTGCCCTGGACCTCGTAGCTCTGGGCGGTATAGGCGTGCAGGGCCACGACCTTGCGCGAGAAGATCTGCTCGCGGAGCTTCCGCATCTCGATCTGCTTCAGCAGCTTCCGCACGTCCATGCCGCCGGCCTTGCGCTCCTCCTCGGAGGTGATCTCGTACCGCTCCGCGCCCAGCTTGTAGAACCCGGTCCACATCGTCTCCCAGCCGTGGTAGTCGTGCGAGGCGTCGGTGAAATGGTAGTTCCAGTTGAATTTGAAATCCGACCCGGTCAACGGGATGTTCTCGTTGTTGCGGGTGTCCCGGAACAGGCCCAGGGACAGGATGTGATCGTGCCAGTCCTGCTCCAGGCCCCGGTAGGCCGGGTCGAGCACCCCTTGCTCGTTGCGGAAGAATTCGCTGACCAGCGGGTCGCCCCCCGGGGGAGCCTTGTCGTAGCGGTTGTCCCGGAAGGTATAGGTCGCCTTGGCCCCCAGGCGTTCGACGAGCCTGTGGCCGATCGAGAAGGCGATCACGTTGGAGGTGTCGGCGTAGGCCCAGCTCTGGTTCGATCCCGGCTGCGCGATGGAGGTGTTCTTCATGCGGTTGAGCTGCACGGAGGTCTTGCTCTCGAACCCGGAGCCGAACAGCTCCTCGGCGACGACGTACCCGCGCAGCTTCCAGTCCCCGTTCACGTAGACCTGGCCCATGGTCACCAGCTTCTCCGTGGGCCGCCCGAAGAGGGAGCGGTGCCGCAGTGTGAGGCCGGTGTAGGAACCGGTTCCCGGGGCCAGGTTTAGGGTCGGGTATAACATCATCTGATCCTGGTGTCCGAAGCTGATGAGCTGGATGGTCCGGTCGATGACGTCCTCTCGGAGGATGTAGCGCAAGGGCGGCTTGGCGGGAAATATGAGCGCCTTCACCGCCGGCACCAGCACGAGGTCCACCGGTATGGTCAGGACCTGCAGGACGGGGTGGGCGATGTATTCGTAGAAGCGCGCGCCCAGCGCGGCGCTGTCCGCGGTCCCCGAATCCCCGGCGGCCCTCGCGGTGGTATCCGGGATCGGGGCCGCCTGGTTGCCCCGGCCCCTGCCGGGGTCGCGTCCCTGCCGGAGGGTGGGCGCGGCGGTGTCCCGGGGCGGGGTGTCCGCGGCCTGGGAGACGCCCGCGGTGTCCCGGCCGGGGCCGGAGCCGGATGCAGGCGGAGGCATGGGCGCGGGCGGGAGCGTGTCCGAGACGGCGGAATTGTCGGCGGGCGCCCCCTCCGATCGGGGGGCGGCGGCCGGGACCAGGATGAGCGCCGCCGCCAGGAAGGCAGGTATGCCGTCCACGATGCGGCCCTCGGGCCCGGCGATTCTCCTCCAGATGGTCAGCATGGGCGCGCGCAAGGCTGTAAGATAATCGAATGGGTCCCGGCGGGCTATGCGCTCCATGCTCCGCCTAATCCGCCACGCGCGTTCAGAAAGCGGCGAAGACCAGGTCTCCGACCAGGAAGGCGACCGCCCCCAGCGCGGCGCCGCCCCAGATGTCGCTCAGGTAATGGACGCCGAAGTAGACGCGCAGGGCGCCGAGGACGAGGGGCAGCCCCACGGCCAGGGCGGTGGTATGGGACACGTACTGGGACAGGGTGAGGGCCACGGCGAGGTTGTTCATGGTATGGCCGGAGGGGAAGCTGAACTTGTCCAGGGGAGGGACCTTGGCCGTGACCCCGTGGCCGCTGTCATGGGGCCGGGTGCGCCGCACCAGCAGCTTGATGGGCCAGTACAGCGCGAGGCTCATGGCGATGGCCACCAGGCAATGGGCCACCGCGGTCTTCAGCAGCGCCAGGGGCAGCGCCCAGTAGAGCGAGACCGCCACCGCGGCCCAGATCCAGCCGTCGCCGAGGCGCACCAGGACGAGGAGGGGCAGGGTCGCGGCGCGGGGCAGGGCCAGGTCGGCGAGGGCGCGGAGCAGCGCCATGTCCCAGGCCACGATGCGCTCCGCCGCGCTGCGGACAAAGCCGGCGCGAAAAGCGCGGGCCGCCGGGGCGGCCTTCTCTTCGTTCCCGATTTTGGCGGTTTCCATGGCGTCCACGGCAGGAAAAATACTTATCCGCCGCGCCCCGGAACCTGGGACGTTCCCGCGGACGGGTATCGTAACCCGCTTCGCGAGGCTTTTTTACCTTTTGGAGCCGGGGGCGCGGGTCGCGTCCCCGCGGGGGTCCGTTGCGGTCCCCGGAAAGGTCCCGGATTCCCGGCATGTTCCGCCGCGATTATCTCAAATGGTGGCTGCGTCCGGCCTTCCTGCGTCCCTGGGGCCGGCGATCCGGCACCCTGTTCGCGGGCCCCTGGCTCGGCGAGTTCGGCTGGGAGCTCCTGTGCTGGCAGGGCTTCGTCCGCAAGGTCAGCCGCGGCTACGCGCGTACCGTCGTCTACTGCCCCGCCGGCCGCGAAGCCCTGTACGCGGACTTCGCCGCCCAGATCATCCCCCACCATTTCAAGGGCACCGCCGAGACCGACTCCGTGAAGGAGCCCTCCGTCATGGCCGAGGCCCTGGCATCGGCCCGCGCCCTGCTGCCGCCGGACGCCGATCACCTCACCCCGCTCGGCTACCAGCCCCTGTCCCGGCAGGAGTTCGTCGCCTACGGGACGCGCCGGCCCGAACGGGAGACCGACATCCTCTTCCATCCCCGCGGGCGCGGCATGGGGGCCTACCGCAACTGGGACAAGGCCAAATGGCAGGACCTGGTCGCCCGGCTGTCCGCGGCCGGATACCGCCTGGGATGCCTGGGCGTGCGCGGGGCCACCGTCGACGTGTCGGGCGACTTCGCCGATCTGCGGGACAAGCCCCTGTCCGAGACCCTGGACGTCATCGCCTCGGCCCGCCTGGTGCTGGGCCCGTCCTCGGGGCCTCTCCACCTCGCCTCCCTGTGCCGCACGCCCCATCTCGTGTGGACCGACCGGCGCCGCTACGCCCGCGGGCATTCCAGCCGGGACAAGTACGAGCGCCTGTGGAACCCGTTCGCGACCGAGGCCATAGTCCTCGACGATGACGGCTTCGATCCGCCCGTGGCCGCCATCGCCGCCGAGGTGGACAGGTTCTTTTCCCGCCATCCCGTCCCTCCTTCGCCTCCCCCGCAGGAAGGCGCCGCCAGAAAGGGCGAATCACCATGACCCTGGAAGAAGCCCAGAAAACCGTGGACCACTGGATCAAGACCGTCGGCGTCCGCTATTTCAGCGAGCTCACCAACACCGCCATCCTCATGGAGGAGGTGGGTGAGGTGGCCCGCATCATGGCCCGCACCTACGGGGACCAGAGCTTCAAGAAATCGGATCTCGCCAAGGACCTCGGCGACGAGATGGCGGACGTGCTGTTCGTGCTGATCTGCCTCGCCAACCAGTGCAACATCGATCTCACGGAGGCCCTGCGGAAGAACCTCGACAAGAAGACCGTGCGCGACGCCGACCGGCATCGCAACAATGAGAAGTTGAAGTAAAAAGAAAAATTCGGACCTTCTGTTTCCTGGCTGCGCCTCTGCCCGAATTTTTCGCCTCTGTATCCGCTCCCCGCGCGAGTGCGCGGCTCGTGGTTCCCTGGCTCCCTGCCGCATCTTCGAATCACAGGCTCCCTGACGTTTTCCAGGCGCGAATCCTCTCCCGGATCCGTCCGGCCGGGCTTATCTTATAGGCATGGCCGACGGCAAGGGCAGCGCCCCCAACGACCCCGTCCTGCATGCCTGGACCGACACGCTGGCCCGGTGGCTCGACGACGAAGGTTTCTTCCGGAAGCCCGTGTCCCTGGGCCGCCCCGCATTCCCGGACAAGGCGGCCAAGGCGGATCTGGCGCCGCGATCCGCCGGTCCCCGGCTCCGAGGCGCGGACGGCCGCGCCTCCGACGCCCTGGGCAGACGGGAGCGCGGGCGGAAGCGCCCGGAAGACGCCAGGCCGCGCTGATTCCCGCGGCGTCCCCGGGCGCCACCGCGGCCTGCTCCGGTGCCGGTTTTCTATACTTATTCGATGTCCTCGATCTACGGCAACCTGTTCCGTATCTCCACCTTCGGCGAAAGCCACGGGCCCGCCGTCGGCGTGGTCGTGGACGGCTGCCCCTCCGGGCTCGCGATCTCCCTGGAGGAAATCCAGGCCGAGCTGGACCGCCGCCGCCCGGGCCAGAGCCGGCTGACAACCCCGCGCAAGGAGGCCGACGCGGTGGAGATCCTGTCGGGGATCTTCGAGGGCCGCACCACCGGCACGCCCATCGCGATGCTGGTGCGCAACACCGATCAGCGGTCCCACGACTACGGCGACATGGCCGAGATGTACCGGCCCTCCCATGCCGACTTCACCTACGATCTCAAGTACGGATTCCGGGATCATCGCGGGGGCGGGCGGTCTTCGGCCCGGGAGACCGTGGGCCGGGTTGCGGCCGGGGCCCTGGCGCGCAAGATCCTGCGGCAGGCCTGCGGCACCGAGGTGGTCGCCTACGTGTCCCAGGTCGGACCCGTCGACATCGGCGCCGCCTACGATCCCCTCTCCGCCACCGTCGCCGCCGTGGACGAGAGCCTGGTCCGCTGCCCCGATCCGGAGGCTTCCGATCGCATGGCGAAGGCCATCGACGCGGCCCGCAAGTCCCAGGACTCCCTGGGCGGGGTCATCCAGCTGGTCGTCAAGCATCCGCCCCGGGGCGTGGGAGAGCCCGTCTTCCACCGCGTCGAGGCCGAGCTGGCCCGGGCCTTCCTGTCCCTGCCGGCCACCAAGGGTTTCGAGGTGGGCAGCGGCTTCGCGGGCACGCGCCTCAAGGGCAGCGAGCACAACGACGCCTTCATCCTCAAGGGAAAAGCCGAAGGCAAGCGGGGAACCGCGAAGTCCGGCTCGCCTCTCGACGCCATCGGCACCGCCACCAACCGCTCCGGCGGCGTGCAGGGCGGCATCACCAACGGCGAGCCCGTCCTCTGCCGCATCGCCTTCAAGCCCACCGCCACCATCTCCCTGCCCCAGCAGACCGTCGACCGCGGCGGCAAGCCCCGCACCTTGGCCGCCAAGGGCCGGCACGACCCCTGCGTGCTGCCGCGCGCCGTCGTCATCGTCGAGGCCATGGCCGCGCTCACCCTGCTGGACCTGTTCCTGGAGCAGCGGGCTCGGCAGGGGTTGTTTCCTTAAGATTTTCGCTTCCGGACAGTCGATCGGCTGGCATTTTACACGTATTAAGTGTATACTTAGTATGTGTAATTCGGGGGTCCAATCATGTCCAACATCACCCTTTCCATCGATGACGATTTGCTTGAGGCTGGTCGCCGCTACGCCCGCGAACACAATACCTCCCTTAACGCCTTGATGCGGGATCTGCTGGCCAAAACCGTGACGAGACCCGCCACGGGCGGCAGGATGAAGGAGATGTTCAAGCTGGCCGAGGGGCTGCGCGTCGGCTCGGGCGGGAAGAAATGGAAGCGGGAAGATGCCTACGACCTCTAAAGTCTTCTTCGATACCAATATCATCCTTTATAGCATCGACGGATCGGCGGGCGCCAAGCGGAGCCTGAGCCAGGCCATGCTGGAGAAGGCTGAGAAAGACGGGAACGGCGTCATCTCCACCCAGGTATTGCAGGAATTCTATACCATCGCGACCCGGAAGTTCAAGATGGATCCTCTCGCGGCCAAGGAAGCGCTCATCGCCC
>CBILQL010000062.1:0-12343 GCA_966238865.1 uncultured bacterium | reverse complement strand
GGCGGCAATGGCTGAGGGACTTCCTGGTGGCTTCGGGAGTGTGGGTGCTCGAGGCCCAGCATCGCGCCGAAGCCGTCTTCATAGGGCAATGGCACGAGGGCCCCATCCACCTGCTTCTCACCCATCCCCAGAATCCCGGGCGCTCGGGCCGTGCCTGGTATCAATCCCTGTCGACCCTGCGACCGGACATGCAGGTCCTTTTCGTGCAGGATTCCGAAGACGGCTTCCATCTCCATCCCGAGTATTCGGACGATGAATTCCCGAGTATTTGGATGGGCTTGCGGGAAGCGCTGTCCAAAGCCTTCGCCCAGGCTCCGATGGACCGGGCGGCGCCTCACCCGTCAACTTAGACGAGGTGTTGCAAAGCCTTTTCGGGCGGCTACTTATGTGAATTCGATCGGAAGTGGACGTTGCGCCAGAAGTGGATGATGTCCTTCAATCCCTGCTCCTTGATATGCCGCAGCAGATCATGCAGGGCATGGGATAGGATCAAGGTCCTTTCGTAGAGATCCCGCTGCGCCAGGAGCTTTCCCGGCATGCCGGTGGTGTCCTGGGAGACCCGCACCAGTTTTTCCAGGCCGTCCAGCAGGACCACAGTTTGCGCCGTGAGTCGCGCCACCCTGTCCACGGACGCCTGGGCTTTGGCCACCAGGGTATCGCTGCTTTGGGCCATTGCCTTGCTCCATTTCCGCACGTCCGCGCTGGTGCGCGCCATTCCGTCCAGGTCCCCGGAGGCCTTCCGTTCCAGCCTTTCGAGCCGCTCCGCGAACTCGATGAACCCGTCCAGGGCCGGGTAGATGCGGGTTTCGAGCAACTGCCGGAAGGACAAGGCGCTGTCTCCGCCGCGATCCAGCCGATCGGCCAATCCCTTGTATTCCACCACGATGCGGAGCAATTCCTCCACCTTGTGGATGGATTCGGCCACGCCGGAGACGAAAAATCCCTGCTGCACGACGCCGGGATCGAGGGCCTCGGAACTGCGCCCCGGGGCCAGGACCACCATCCGCGCGCCGAAGAGGCTGTAATTGTAATTGATGAAGCGCGTATCGCTGGACAGGGGCAGGCGCTTGTACAGTTCCAGGGTGACGACAGGCCCGCGGGGACCGCGCTCGAGGCGATCCACGCGGCCCACGGTCACGCCCTTGAGCGTCACCGGGTCGTCCTCGATCAAGGTGCCTACGGTGGGAAATTCAACCTGGATCAAGGTGCGCCGGAACAGGCCGCCATCCTTCAAACTGGCGAGCACGCCCATGAGGACGGCCAGGGCGAGCAAGGTGAGGGTATAACCGTCTAATCGGGCGGAGCTATCCATGCGGGCTGCACGTGCAAAGTAGACGTTCTGTCCTCCCAATCCAAATCATACGGCCTGGCGGAGTTATGCACAGGGGATATCGCGAGGCTTGAAACCTGCGGGCTTCCAGTACTTCCCTTTGACCATGGATTGGGACCATCCATTGTGCTAAGTTTGCTCCATGGTTGCGATCCCGGGCCGCCGGCCGTCTTCCCGCTTCCCGGCGTCCGGAACGCGGACCTTGGCCATAGTCGCGGCCTTGGCCTGCGCGGGATGCCTGGGCAGGACGTTGCGGGAATCCGAGCTGCCTTCCAGCCATCGAAACTCTACCTTGACGGATTTCCGGCCACCGGAAATCCTGGATCATCTCTCCGAATGGTTCCCGAACGATTGGCGGGTGCACCTCCTCCGGGGGCTGACCGACACAACCCGGGCAGGTCGCTTGTCCGCCTTGCGCAAGGCGGACAGCCTCCGCACGGACGACCCCCTGCCCGCCTACTTCCTGGCCCTCCACTACCTGGACATCTCGGATGCCGGTGCCACCCCGGATACCGGGGCCGAAAGTCAGGCCCGGCTCCCTGCCGTCCGCTCCCATGTCGCCCGGCAGTATGTCGAGAAGGCCCTGGCCCTGGACCCCGGGAACGGGGTCCTCAAGGTGATGCTGGCCTAGGTCCTGCTTGGGGAGGGACGATTGCCCACGGCGCGGGCCCTGTTCCTGGATCCACGGCGGGTCCCCACCGTCACCAGCTACCAGGACCGCCTGGAGGAGGTGGTCCTCGGGCTGTTCAGCCATGCCGGGCAGCTGAATCCCTATACCCTGGCCGAAGCCGCCGCATTGTATCGCAGCCTTCCCATGCCGCCTTTCGAGAAGATGGCCGATATCCTGTACTCGGTGTTCCTGTCCACCCAGGCCGACCGGCCGTATGATATCCGCATCCGCGGCCTGGACGCGGCCCGGGGGGTGTTCGAACTGGGCCGGCAATTGCGCGTGGCGTCCTATGGCGGCCACCAGCTGCTTTCCGACGGCTACGAGCAGCGCGCCTTGGGCTTCATGTTCCAGGTCCGGGCCGCGCAATTCCTCACCCTGTTCCACCAGGCCTTCGAGGATGTCCCGCTGTCCGCCCGCTCCCTGGAGGAACTCCAGGACGTCCAGATGGAGTACCAGGACTTCGTCGCCCGCGGCGCCGCGGCGGACACCTTGGTTTCCGACTACCTGGATCGCTGGGCCGGCCTTCTCCGGGACCATGGCTCCCTGTCGGTGGGCGAGGCGGCGGGGATGGCCCGGCAATGGCCGCTTTGGCGCCAGGCCCGCTTCTTCCGGTATCCCGCCGCCGACGATCGCTGAACGCCGCTCCCCGAGGTATTCCGTGTTTCTCATCCTGCTCGCGTATGCCACCCTGTACCTGGTCTGGGGATCCACCTATTTCGCCATCAAGCTGGCGGTGCACACCTTGCACCCGACCTTGGTGGTCGGGATCCGCTTCCTCGTGGGCGGCATCCTGCTCCTCGGCCTCGGGGCCGCCCTCGGCCGGTGGCGGCGGGCTCCCACCGCGGCCGAATGGCGCACCACCGTGCTGCTCTCGGTGCTGCTCCTCTTCCTCGGGAACGGCATGGTCACCTTGGCCGAACGGCGCGTGGACAGCTACCTGGCCGCCCTGCTCATCGCCTCCACGCCCCTCGCCGTGGCGGCGTTCAACCGTTTCCTGCTGCGCATCCCGATTTCCCGGCCGGGGATGCTGGGCATCCTGGCGGGCATGGCCGGCGTGGCCTTGATCCTCTATGACGGGAGCAGCCTGGCCACCAGCCTCAACGGCAATACCTGGATCATCCTGGCGGCGGTGTGCAGCTGGTCCCTGGGCACCAGCCTCGGCAAATCGCTGCCGGCCTACCCGGAGGTGGTGATAGCCAGCGGCCTGCAATCCGTGCTGGGCGGCATCTGGGGTTTGCTGGCCTACGCGGCGGTTTCCCGCGGGACCATGCCGGATTTCGGCGGCGTGTCCGCGGCGAGCTGGTGGGGCCTGCTGTACCTCACCGTCCCCGGCAGCCTGGCCTTCATGGCCTACGGTTATCTCATCGCCCGCGAGCCGGCCTCGCGCGTGGTCAGCTACGCCCTGGTCAATCCCGCCATCGCCGTGCTGCTCGGGCTGGGCATGGGGGAGGCGGCGACCCCCTGGCTGTGGGCGGGGCTGCCGCTGGTCCTGTTCGGCGTGTTCCTGATGCTGTATGGGGGGACGGTCACGGGGTGGCTGAGGAATCGGAGCAGCTAGACGAAGCGGGTGAGGGTTATCGTAAGAGGGATATGGGGAAGAGGGTTTTTCGTTTTTCGTTGGGATGTCCCAGAGCTTTTAGGAACGGTTAGGCAGCCTTGAAAGCCTACTCAACCTGCAAGCTCCCAACGAAAAACGAAAAACCCCTCGCCTTCCCCCCTCAAGCCGACTGCCGGTGGAACCTGAGCACCGCCAGCGAGAACACCGTGAAGCCTATCGCCAGCATGGCCAGACCCTCCCGCCACAGCTCACGGAATCCCGACCCCTTGAGGAACATCTCCCGCAGGACGTGCATGAACCAGCGCACCGGGTTGGCGAGGGTCACCTGCTGGACCCAATGGGGCATGTTCTCCACGGGCATGAAGAAGCCGGACAGCAGCATGAAGAACAGCAGGAAGAACCAGATGATGAACAGGGCCTGCTGCTGGGTGCGCGCCACCGCGGAGGTGAGGATGCCGATGCCGAGGGAGGACAGCATGTACGCCGAGGAGAAGGCCAGGAGGGTCCCGTAGCCGCCGAGGAACGGGACGCGGAACCAGAGCCGCGCCAGCAGCAGCGCGGCCATGAGCTCCAGGAGGCCGATCAGGAAATAGGGCAGGGTCTTGCCCACGATCACGTGCACGGGCCTGACCGGGGTGACCAGGAGCTGCTCCAGGGTCCCGGCCTCCTTTTCCCGCACGATGGAGAAGCCGGTGAGCAGGGCCGTGACCATGGTGACGAGGATGACGGCCACCCCGGGGATCATGTACCAGGTGGACTTGAGCATGGGGTTGAACAGCACCCGGACGTCCACGGAGAGCGGCAGGACCTGGTCCAGGCGCGTCCCCGCGGCGAGGAGGGCCGCCTCCAGCCTCCGCCTCGCCCATTGGTTGAGCACCGACACGAGATAGCCCCGCGCCACGCCGGCCGAGCTCGCGTCCTGCCCGTCCACCAGGATCTGCACCCGGGCCCCGGAGGGTGGCCGGACGCCGGGGACGAGTCCCGCAGACCCCGCGGCGCCGGCCGCACCGGTTGCTCCGGCCGCGCCCGGACCGCCTGTTCCAGGACCCGTGGACCTTCCCGGAAGCGCGCGTTCCAGGTCCGCGGAGAAGTCCGCAGGGAGGATGAACCCAAGGCGGATGTCGCCCCGGTCCAGCCCGCGGCGCAGTTCGGCTTCGGAGGCGTAGATGCCGCGGAAGCGGAAGAGGTCGTTGCCGGCCACGGACTCGATCAGGGAGCGGCTGGCGGGGGAGCGATCGTGATCGACCGCGGCCACCGGCGTGTGCTTCACCTCGGTGGTCAGGGCGTAGCCCAGCACGAACATCTGCACCAGGGGAACGGCGATCATGAGGCGCAGGCCGACCCGGTCGCGGCGGATCTGCTGGAACTCCTTCCAGATCATGACTCGGAACAGGCTCATAGTTTCACCTTGAACTTCCGGATGGAGGCCGCCATCAGGGCGGTCCCTTCCAGGCAGAGGATGAGCAGGGGCTTCCACAGCTCCGGGATCCCCACGCCCTTGAGGATGATGCCCCGCACCACCTCCAGGAACCAGGTGGCCGGGATGATCTTGGACAGGGCCTGGAGCGGCAGGGGCATGCTGTCCACCGGGAAGATGAAGCCGGAGAGCAGCACGGTGGGCATCAGGGTCGCGCCCAGGGCCATGAACATGGCGTGCTGCTGGCGCCTGGCCACGGTGCTGATGAGCAGGCCGATGGACAGGGCCGTGAAGATGTAGGCCAGGCTGGCGGCGGCCAGCAGGCCGTAGCTTCCCGCCACCTCCACGTCGAAGGCGATGCGGCCCACGGCCAGGATGAGCATCCCGTCCAGGGCGGCCAGCACGATATAGGGCAGCAGCTTGCCCACCATGATCTCCAGGGGCCGCAGGGGAGAGACCAGCAGCTGGCCCATGGTGCCGAGCTCCTTCTCGCGCGCGATGGCGATGGAGGTGAGCAGGGCCGAGATCATGAGCAGGATGACGGCCATCAGCCCGGGCACGAAGAACAGCGCGCTGCGCTGCTCGGGGTTGTAGAGGATCAAAGTGCGCACGTCCAGCGCCCGGGGCGGCTCCACCCGGAGGACGTCCAGCACCGCGTCCATCAGCAGCGGCTCGGCGGCGTTGCGGATGGTGGCGCCGACGGTGGGATCCGAGCCGTCCACCAGGACCTGCACGCGCGCGCCGCCGGGCCGGCGGAGGTCGCGGGCGAAGCCGGCCGGGAAGCGGAACAGGGCGCGCACGCCCTCGGCTCGGAACAGCTCGGCGGGATCGGAGAGGGCCTGGGCCCGCGCCTCCACCTCGAACAGGAGGCCCGCGTCGAGCTTGGCCGCGATCTGCCGGGCCTCCGGGGAGGGGGAGGGGGCCTCCACCGCCACCGGCAGGTCCCGGACGTCGGCGTTCAAGGCGTACCCGTAGAGGAACATCATCATCACCGGCATGATGAGCACGATGACGAGGGTCTGCCAGTCCCGGAGGATGTGCCGCACCTCCTTGCGGGAGATGGCGGCGAGGCGTCCCGCCGACATCATGGCGCCTTCCCTTCGGCGGTCTCCACCAGGCCCAGGAACAGGTCCTGGATGGTGTCGACGCCATGGGCGGCCTTGAGCTCCCGGGGGCTTCCCAGCGCCGCGATGCGTCCGGCTATCATGATGGACAGGCGATGGCAGTATTCCACCTCGTCCATGTAATGGGAGGTGACGAGGATGGTGGTGCCCCGCTCCGCGAGCCGGTGGATGAGATCCCAGAACTGGCGGCGGCTCACCGGGTCCACCGATCCGGTGGGCTCGTCCAGGAACACCACCTCGGGGTCGTGCAGGATGGCGCAGGCCAGGCTCAGCTTCTGCTGCCAGCCCCAGGGCAGGGAACCGGTGAGCCGATCGAGCAGGTCGGCGAGCCCCAGGAAGGCGGACAGCTCCTCCATGCGCCCTTCCAGCCGTTTCCCCGACAATCCGTACAACCCGCCGAACAGCTTGAGGTTATGGCGTACGAGGAGGTCCGGATACAGGGCGAATTTCTGCGCCATGTAGCCGATGCGGGAGCGGATCCTGCCGCTCTCCGAATCCACGTCGAAGCCGGCCACCCTGCCGGATCCGGAAGTCGGCTTGAGCAGGCCGCACAGCATGCGGATGGCGGTGGTCTTGCCCGCCCCGTTGGCTCCCAGGAAACCGAACACCTCGCCGCGCCGGACTTCGATGTCGATGCCGTCCACGGCGGTGAAGCGGCCGAAGCGCTTGGTCAGCTTGCGGGTCTCGATGGAGAGCTCGTTCAAGGTCCGCCTCCCGAAGCGACGACGGGGGAGAGCAGGGCGAAGAAGGCGTCCTCGACGGAGGGGGCGATGGGTCGGATGCTCTCCGCCCCGGGCACCTTGGCGCGGACGTTCCGCAGCAAGGCGTCCAGGTCGCCGCCGTTCGTCAACGGAACCTCGGCCTGTGTCCCGGTGGCCAAGGACACCGGCGATTCTTCGGTGACCGCACCGGGGGCGGTACCAGCGACCGCACCAGTGGCCGCACCAGGGGTAGCTGCCACGGGGACGGCGGCATGCAAGGCTCCTGCCGATGGGTAGACCAGGGCGAAGCCTTCCGGCGGCGGCATGTCGGCGGGAAAGTGCAAGGTGCCTTCGCGCCCGTCCACGCGGAACAGGCGGTAGGGATAGGCCGCGAGGAGCTCGGCCGGGGAACCCTGGGCGAGGATGCGGCCCTGGTGGAGGAGGAGCAGCCGATCGCAGAGGGCGGCCTCGTCCATGTAGGGGGTGGACACGAGCAGGGAATAGCCCTGCTCCCGCAGGGACTTGAGCAGGATCCAGAAATCCCGGCGGGCCACCGGGTCCACGCCCACGGTGGGTTCGTCGAGGAACAGGAGGCGCGGCTGGTGGATCAGGGTGCAGGCCAGGGCCAGCTTCTGCTTCATCCCTCCGGAGAGGGCCCCGGCACGGCGATCCTGGAACCGTTGCAGGGCGGCGAAGTCCAGCAGGCGATCCATGCGGGAGCGCTTCTCCCCACCGGTCACGGAGAAGATGTCGGCGAAGAAGTCCAGGTTCTCCAGCACGGTGAGGTCCTGGTACAGGGAGAAGCGCTGGGGCATGTAGCCGATGTCCTGGCGGATGGCGCCGAAGCCGCGGGCCAGGTCATGGCCGAGCACTTGCGCCTTCCCGGCGTCGGGATCGACGAGGGTGGCCAGGATGTCGAGCAGGGTGGACTTCCCGGCGCCGTCGGCGCCGATGATGCCGAACAGGCTGCCCTGGGGCACCCGGAAGGAGATCCCTTTCAGGGCCTTCTCCCCGGCATGATCCTTGGACAGGCCTTCCGCTGCCACGGCGGGGACGGCGGAGATTTCGGCACCAGCGGCACCAGCGGCGGCGGATCGGGCGCTCATTGTCCCTTCCAGACCTCCACGGGCAGGCCCCGTTTCAGGAGCCCGTCCCGGTTGGCCGCCAACGCGCGCACCCGGAAGACCAGCTCGTTGCGGCTCTCGCGGGTCTGGATGTTGCGCGGCGAGAACTCCGCCTCCTGGCCTATCCAGCTCACCGCCGCCGGCAGGTAGACCTCGCCGTCTCCGCGATCGAGCCGCAGGCGCACCGGCTGCCCCAGCCGGATGTCGGCCAGGAGGGGCTGGGGGACGAAGAAGTCCACCTCCAGGGTGTCGTCGCGGCCGATCTCGTAGACGGGCTGTCCCGGGCCCACCACTTCGTCGGCGTTCCTGTAGCGGGTCAGGACGCGGCCTGGGGCCGCCGCCCGGAGGTAGCACCGGCGTATCTGGTCCCGGATGCTCTCCATGCGGGCCCGGATGCCCTCCTCCCGTCCCGCGAGGCTGGCCAGCATGTCCTTGCCGGCAGTGAGCTTGAGGCGGGCCGCGTCCAGGGACGAGGACAGCTTGTCTCCCTGCTGGGGAGGCAGGGCGCCTTCCTTCACCAGGGGGGCGATGCGGCCGTAATCGCGCTCCAGGCCCCGCAGCTCGGCCTGGGCGGCCCGGTTCTGGTTCTCCTGGGCGCGCCGGCCCGCGCCGACCTCGGCAAGGCCCGCCTCCGCCTCCCGCAGCTGGAGCGCGAGCGGGACGGTATCCACCACGGCCAGGAGCTCCCCGGCTGCCACGTCCTGGCCCTCCTGCTTGAACAGGGCCGCCAGGCGTCCCTGGACCATGGCGGTGGCCTGGAAGGTCTCCGCCTCCACCACGGCGGATCCCAGGAAGTCGGGGTCGGTCTTTCCGCTGCATCCCGCCAGTATTCCGGCCAGCGCGGCGGTCGTGGCGAGCGCGGCGGCCCGCGCGGCTGCGCGCATCGGTGCGGGCCGGAACGTCCCGGCCCGGCGCATGTCTTGCGTTTCCATCAGAACTTCATCTCCCTTCCGGCCGCGTATTCCCACTGGAGCAGGGCCAGCTTCCGGAACGTCCGCGCCTGTTCCATGATCAGCCCGGAGCGCGCCTCGTGGTTGAGCGCCTCCATCAGGTCCACCTCGGTGGCCAGCCCCAGCTCGAATTGCCGCTGCAAATCGTCGGCCGCCGACCGGGCCGCCTCCCGCGATGCCTTGGCGGCCTCCCATTGCGCGCTCCAGCGCGCGTATTGCTGCCGCGCGCTCCTCCGCGCCTTCTCCCATTCGATGCGCTGCTTGCGCCTCTGCTCCTCGAGGCTCCGGGCCTGGAGCTCCAACTGGACCCGCTGCTGGCGGTTCCGGTAGCCGTCGAAGAGGTTCCAGCGCAATTGCAGGGCCGCCTGGCCGTAGGCCATGAACTCGTCCTTGGTCATGTTGAGGCCCGGATTCGCGAAGCGTACGCCCACCCTGCCCAGGACCTGGGGCAGCCGCCGGCCCGCCAGCGCCTTCTGCCCCAGGCGCAGGCCGTGGATCCCCTCCTCGAAGGCACGCTCCTCGGGGCGCGAAGCGCCGGAATCCCCGGCCGAGCCGCTACCCGGGTCGGGCCCGCCTTCCGGGAAGATTTCCCAGGGTGGCGGGGGCGCCGGCGAGGTGTCGACCGCCAGATCCATGGGGCCGAGCGCCGAGTCCAGGCCTCGGCCCAGGAAGCTGAATATCTCCAGGGCGAGGGAATCGCGCGTGTTCTCGGCGGCGATGCGATCCACCTCCGCGGACCGGGTCCGCGCCTGCCCGGCCAGGGCCCGGCTGCGCACCGCGGTGCCGGCACGCACGAAGTCGGCGAGCTGTCCCTCCAGCTTCCGCGAATACTCGACCACCCGGGCCTCGTAGCGGGCCTGGGCGTCGGCCAATTGCCAGCCCGCGAAGAGCGCGGCCAGGCGCAGGGAGAGCCGGTTCCTGGCGGCCAGGGTTTCCGAGGCGCGCGAACGGGCCTGGGCCTGCCGGGCTTCGACCTGATACCCGCGCGCGAAGACGGTGAAGATGGGCACCGATGCATCCACGCCCAGCTCCGCCTGGTCATGATCGCCGAGCGCGCGGCTGATCGAGGTCCAGCCGACGCCGCCCGGACCCGGGATGTCGATCACGAGCCGGCTGGTCTCGGTATTGAACAGGTAATTCCCCAGGGCGTCCACGCTGGGATACCAGGCCCCCTGGGCTTCCCGCACCCTGGCCTGGGCCTCCTCGGCCTGGAGGCGCTGCACGGCGAGGTCCGGGTTGTCGCGGAACAGCAGGGCCTGGGCTTCCGGAAGCGTGAGCGGCGCGGCTTCCCCTGGCAGGCTTAGGATCGCGAGGACTGGAAGCGACGGCACGGAAAGCGTCAGCAGGTGAAGCAGCAGCGCCGGAAACCTCGCCGCGATGCGTAGACGGCGGTTGCAGGAGGTCCTCATCATGCCTCCTCCCGGTTCCCGACTCCGCGCATGGCCGTGTCCACGATGCTGCGGATGCGCTCCTCGAAGAAGACGCTGTCGAAGCGGACCTCGAGCCCCAGATCGGGTCCGAGCCGTTCCAGCGCCGGGCGCATGAGGAAGGCCGCCACGCTCATGCCCAGGAGGTTCATGAAGAAGTGCAGGGGATGGACGGGCCGCACGGTCCCCGCGGCTATCCCGGCCTGCAGGGCCGCCATCAGGCGCCTGGGGACGTCGCCGACGGGCAGATCGGTCGCCGCCAGCACTTCCCGGAAGGCGGCGCCTCCGGTGGTCATCTCGCGGAGCATGAAGAGGGGGAACTGCGGGTTGGCGGCCAGGGTGCGGATATAGGCGGAGACCAGGGCGCGCACCATGGATTCGAAGCCGTCGCCGGGGCCCAGGGCCCCCATCTGGTCGCGGATATTGCCCCAGACGCTTTCCAGGGTGTCGCGGACCACGGTGCGGTAGAGACGATCCTTGCTGCGATGGTAATAGTGGAGCAGGGCCTTGTTGACCCCGGCCTCGGCGGCGATGGCCTGCATGCGCGCGCCCTCCAGACCCTTGGCGATGAACTCCTTGCGGGCAGCCTCCAGGATGCGGCGCTCGCTATCACCGCCCTGGCCGCCCTGCGCGCCCGTCGCGGCGCCGGCCCGCGGGTCCGCTCCCAGCTTTGCAGGGCGTGAGGTGGAGGCGCGGGGGGAGGATCTGGAGCTGGTGCTCGCAGCCTGGGCGGAGGAGGCCAGGGGGCGCCGCTCGGCCTTCGGTGTCGGACGCCCGCCGGCACCACGCGCGCTACCGCTGCCAGCTTTCCGCTCGCTCTTTGACTTCCCGGATAAATTATTTGGTTTAACCATATGGTTAAAATATATCGCAGGCCCGGACATCCGGCAAGGGGAAATGCGCGCATTTTTTAGGTCGTAGGACGCGGCGGATGTGGAAGGGGCATGATCGGGGATGGACGTGAAGGGTAAAATATCCTTGCAACGTGATTTTCCACATCCGAATGCACATGGAAAAAGACATATCACCGGTGTAATCGAAATGCGAGTTTTGCTATTCGGCCTGGACTCCCATCAGGAAAGGGAAGTCCGACAGCACCTGGAAGGATTCTTCCCCGCCTTCCCAATCCACCCCGTACGCGATCAGTCCCTTGTGGCGCGGGCACAAATTCCCCATGGCGAGCTGCATCAGCGGCTGGGCCATGATCAACAAGCGGCCCGCGGTCGTCCCGGACATCTATGCGGACCCGCGCATCCCCATCGACGCCTACCGGCCCACTTTCGTGAAAAGCCTGGTGATGGTGCCCATCCGCGCCGACGCTCCCATCGGCGCCATCGGCACCTACTGGGCGCGGCGGCGCTCCACCACGGAGGAGGAAGTCGCCCTGATCCAGATGCTGGCCGATTCCACCGCCCTGGCGGTCGAGAACGTGCAATTCCTCGGCCAATTGGAACGCCGCGTGAAGGAGCGGACGGCCAGCCTGGAAGGCGCGAACAAGGAACTGGAAGCCTTCTCCGAATCCGTGTCCCACGATCTGCGCTTCCCGCTGGCGGTCATCCTCGGGTATTCGGATCTCCTGGCCGGTTCCCGGTCCGCCGAATCCGGCGACAAGCAACTCCGCATGATCCAGGACATCCGCACCGCCGCGATCCGGATGCGCGACCTCATCGAAGACCTGCTCCGCCTGTCCCGCGTGACCCGACGGGAAGCGGAGCCGCGCCCGGTGGATCTCTCCGCCATGTCCCGGGACGTCCTGGCCATGCTCCGGACCCAGGACCCGGGCCGGAAGACGGAAATCTCGGTGGAGGAGGGTCTCAAGGCCTTCGCCGACGGCGGGCTGATGCGCATCGCCCTGGAGAACCTCCTGTCCAACGCCTGGAAGTATTCCTCGACGCGGACCGTCAGCCGAATCGAGGTGGGGGCGGGGGAGAGGGCCCAGGACGGAAGCGATGTGTTCTATGTGCGGGACAATGGCGTGGGATTCGACATGTCCAAGGCCCAGCGCCTGTTCGAGCCCTTCCAGCGCATGCATCCGGCAGCGG
>CBILQL010000061.1:0-12579 GCA_966238865.1 uncultured bacterium | reverse complement strand
TGCCCTGCAATACTACCGCTTCAAGCTCGACAATGACGACTTCCGCACGGGGGCCAGGGATACCCTGGCCACGGTGTATCGTCCGCCCACAGCGCTGAGCGAGGGGACGCATACCCTCTACGTGCAGGTGAGGGATACGGCGGGGAACTGGTCGGCGAGCGGCAGCGCCCAGGTGCGTACCGACTATACCCCTCCTACGGCGCCGACTGTGACGGGGCCTGCCAGTCCGACCAACGACGACACGCCGACCTGGACATGGACCGCCGGTTCAGGCGGTAACGGCAGCTTCCGTTACCGTCTCAACGACACCAATATGACAGGAGCTACGGCGACCAATCTCCTGACGTACACCTCCGCCGCCCTGGCAGCAGGCAGCCATACCTTCTACGTACAGGAAAGGGATAGCGCGGGCAACTGGTCGGCCCGGGGATCCCACTCCCTGACCATCGACCTGACGCCGCCCAGCGCCCCGGTGCTGAATACTACTACGCCGCGGTCGCCATTGAACTCCTTGAGGCCGACCTGGTCATGGACTTCGGGTGGCGGCGGCAACGGCACCTACCAGGTGAAGATCGGCGACAATAATTTCTCCACCGGGGCCATTACGGTTTCCGCCACCTCCTATACCCCTTCCGCCAACCTGGGACAGGGGGCGCAGACACTGTATGTCCGTGAGAGGGATGCGGCCCAGAATTGGTCCGCGGCGACTTCCAGGAGTATTTTCCTGGCGCCCCGGGATACCCTGCAGAAACTAGGGTTCACCGCGAATGAAACAGCATCGCCGAAAATCCTGGTCACATCGACCGGAGTGGTATATGCGGCATACCAGGACCATGGCACGAATACAGTCGCGGTCAAGCGCTATCAGCCCGGAACGGATACCTGGATCGATGCCGGCACTGGACTCAATCTAGGGTGGTTTATAGATTTTGCCTTGAGTCCTGGCGATGTTCCGTATGTTGTTGGAAGTAATCATGTGATGCGCCTGATCGGGTCCGCCTGGGAGGATGTCGGAAACCGATCCGCAAATGAAACCAAACTGGCGGGCAATTATCATTCCCTAGCATTTACCTCGGCCGGCACACCTTTCCTGGCGCTTACGGATGGTACCGTAGAACAGCTTGCCACCCTGATGCGCTTTTCAGGAGTCGCCTGGGACGAGGCAAATAGGACCAAAATCGGCGCCGAGCCTTGGTATGTGAATCTGACATTCGGCTCAAATGACCGGCCCTATTTGGCCTTCCAAGATCTTCGTGGTATGGGTGTCTATGTGGTCACGACCGACCCGACCGATTACTTTGCCAAATGGGATACCGTTGGCTCGGGTCACGCCTTCTCCAACGGCGTCAGCATCAACGGCCTGAAAGTGAAGTCCCGGTCCAACCAGATTTACCTGGCTGTCGGCACCTTCGAGACCGAAGGGATAAAAGTACTCACCTCCAGCGGCGGCGCATTTACATCCATCCATTCAGTCCAGGGATGGGATTTTGACATTGCGATCAGCAGCGTTGGAATACCCTATCTGGCCTATAATCACGGGAGCGCCTTCGACCGGCTAACAGTTGCGGCAAGGATGAATTCCAATTGGGTCAATATCGGCGCGGTGCACCAGTCTGCAGGGGGAGTAAGCATGCCGAGCCTGGTCATCACCGGGGATGGAGTGCCCTATGTGGGCTTCCACGATATGGCAGCGGGTGGAAAACCCTCCGTGATCCGCACAGCTTTCGATCCTTGAGAGTCGGGACAGGCTTTCCCTTCTCGATGTGCCGACCCGCCGCGGATTGCCGGCCACTGTCAAGGAACGGTAATGGCGAAGTTGCTAGATTAGACACATTGTCGCCATTTTTCGGCCTGCTCGCCAAGGCGGGTAAGGCGAATCCAAATACATTTAAGCCATGCCTTCCAAAGCCCCAGTTTTCGCTACCGCCAACCCCCTTGGGGGCGCCGTCCAATCGCGCGCCTGGATCTTCAATCCCGTCGCCGACGTGGGGATTTTCATCGCCACTCCCCTGCTTCTCGCCTTCGGCTTCAAGCTGTTCTTGGCCGCCACCATCCTACCCGCCCTGCAACTGATAATCCTCGGGGTGAGCGCCACCGGGCATCATCTCCCAGGCATGATCCGCGCCTATACCGACAAAGCCATTTTCCAGAGATTCCGCTGGCGCCTGGTCCTGGTACCTCCCCTTTTCGTGGGAGCCGCCATCGTCTGCGCCTATTTCAAGCTCGGGTACCTGCTATTCGCTCTGTTCGCCTGGAGCATCTGGCATGGGCTCATGCAGGTCCTGGGCTTCCTGCGGATATACGATGCCAAGGCGGGGTTCCAGTCTGCTTGGACCGCCCGCCTGGATTTCTGGATGTGTCTGGCCTGGTTCATACAAATCATCCTCTGGTCGCCGGCGCGCATGAGCGGCGTGCTCGGCTCCTTCTATATGGCCGGAGGCCCGTTGCTTCCCGTGGGGCCGGTTCGCGCTGCGGAGGCGTTTTGGCTGGCGCTCACCTGCTCGGCGACAGTCGCCTATGCGGCGCAGACCCTATGTAACGGATTTCGGCGCGGATACTGGAACCTGCCCAAACTGGCCAGCCTTACCGTCAGCATCGGCTTCTGGGCGTATTGCATGATTGGAGTCGGAAACATCCTCATCGGCCTTATCATGTGGGAGATTTTCCACGACTTGCAGTACAATGTGTTTGTCTGGAAGTACAACCATGCCCGGGTCGAAAAGGGGCTTTCGCAAAGCCGCCTGGAGCGGTTCCTGTTCCGGGCCGACCCCAGGACGATTCTCCTGTATGCCGGCTGCATCGCCCTATACGGCTGCCTGGGCTTGTTTTCCCAGGACATCCTGAACATCTATCAGCACCAAGGCGTATACGGTTCGTTGTTGAGCCGCATAGGCAACGTCTTCGCCGCGTCGGCCCTGATCCATTTCTACCTTGACGGATTCATCTGGAAGGTCCGGGACGGGAAGGTGCGGAAAGACCTGGGGTTATCCGGGGGAGCCGACGCAGGCGGAGGATTCATGCGCCGGCGGGCTTGGGTGCATGCGGGCATGGTGGCCGCATTCCTTGCGGTAGGCGTGGCCATGGCTTCCAGCGAATACCGGTGGCGGCATACCCTCGGCGAGCGCGGACGGCCCGACAATCTGGCCGACCTGGTGCCCGGAAGCGGCTATGCCAATTTCATGATGGCCTCGCGCCTGCGTTCGGAAGGCAAACTCGATTCGGCTGCCATGTACTATGAAAGGGCCATCCGGGCCGATACAGCCTATGACTTCAGCTTGGCCTTCCTCGGGGAAATCGCCACGGAGAAAAACGAATGGGACAAGGCCATCGCGCTGTACGAAAGCGCCTTGGTCGCCGATCCGGGAAATGTGACCGCGCGGGAAAATCTGGGGGCGCTGTACCTGCAGACCGGCGCCTTCGTGAAAGCGCAATCCGTGTTCGAGGAGTTGCAATCCGTCGATACCGCCAATGCGGAATATCCCTTCTCCGTCGGCAAGGCGCTGCTGGGACAAAAAAGGGGGATTTCCGCCAAGCCATTCCTGATCCGGACCTTGGCCCTGAACCCCGCCCAACCGGAGGCCCTGATGTACCTTGGCATGGTGGAACAAGCCATGGGGCATCCCGATACGGCGCTCGTCCTCTATCGCCGCGCCGTGGAATTGGACTCCTCGAACGAGCAGGCGAAGGCCCATCTCACCTCCCTGATGGGCCAGGTTCCCTCCCCCCGGTGACCGGGGTTCCATTTCCCCGGGCTGGCGGAAGCGAACATGGGTAATACTCCGTTGCATCTGATTTTCCTCCTCTCCGGCCTCACTGCGCTGGGATTCCAGTTGTGCTGGACCCGGATGCTCGCGCTGGGCATCGGGCATGAGCTGGGTAGCGTGCTGGCCGTGATCTCCGCCTTCTTCGGAGGCGTGACCCTGGGGGCCTGGCTGCTGGACAAACCTATCGCCCGCAGCCGGCATCCCGGCTACTGGTATGCGGCGCTCGAAGGGGCCATCGGGCTATGGGGCGCCCTCTCCCTGCTGGCCATACCCTTGGCGAACCGATTCATCTTCCGCTGGACGGGCCTGGACTCTCCAGACTTCTTGCGCTGGACGATCTGTTTCCTGGTTGCCTTCCTCTCCCTGCTTCCTGCCACCTTCTGCATGGGTGCAACCTTGCCAGCCATGGAAAGGACTGTGGCGGCAATGAGAGTCGGTTCCCGTCCCATTCCGGGCCTGTACGCCGCGAATACCCTGGGAGCGGTGGCCGGAGTTTTCGCGGCCGTCTTCGTGTTTTCCCCCAGTTGGGGATATCAGACCGCCATCCTGATATTTTCCGGCCTGGCCGCCGCCTGTTCCCTGTCAGCCTTCCTCCTGGCGCGAAGCGCGACCACCTCCGGCGTCGCAAACGGGGAGAAGCTTCTCCCCCTCCGGCCCGATCCGGTGCTGGCAACCTTGTTCTTCACCGGGCTGTTCGGAATCGGCTACGAGGTGGTCTGCACGCGAGCCTTGGCCCAATATTTCGAGGATTCCGTCTATACATATGCGGCCCTGCTCGTGGTCTACCTGTCGGGGACGGCCCTGGGGGCTTTCGCATATCCGAAAATCTCCTCCCTGGCTGGAGACAGGCGGACGCCGGGCGTCCTGCTGGCGGCGCTCCTCTTCACCTGCCTCACCGGCACCGCCCTGCTTCCGGCCGTCGGAGCGCTGAACGTGGCCATCGGGAGCTCCCTCGGGGATGGACGCATCGCCCAACTCCTGGGAGAGGTGGCGGCGGCGGCGCTCGTTTTCTTCCTGCCGACCTTGTGCATGGGGGCCGTGTTCAGTCACTTGGCCCAGGCCGCCAGGGAGAAGTCCCTGGGACTGGGACGCGCCTTGGCGTTGAACACCTTGGGTGGCGCCCTGGCGCCCTTCCTGTTCGGCATCGTGCTCCTGCCCGCCGTGGGAATCCGGAACACCCTGCTTGTCATCGGGCTGGGTTATGCCCTGTTCATCCGGCCCTTCAAGGCCGCGGCCATCGCCCTGGCCGTGGCCCTGGCGCCTCTCACGGCGGCGCTCGCCTTCCCCTGGAACCCGGCCGACCTTCCGCCGGGGTCCCGGCTACTGGAATATCGGGAAGGAGCGATGTCCTCAGTCGCCGCGATCGAGAACGAAGACGGCAAACGGAGCCTCAGGGTCGACAACCGATTTCACATGGGCGGCACGCTTTCCGAGGCCACCGAACGCCTGAAGGTCCACATTCCACTGCTCCTCCATCCACGGCCCGGCAAGGTCCTGTTCATCGGCCTGGGCACCGGAGTCACCTTCGGCGCGGTCGCGGACCACCGGATCGACGCCGCGGACGCCGTGGAACTGGACCCTGTGGTGGCGGGCATGCTCCCGCATTTCGCCCCTCAGAACCGCCATCCGTATCCCGCCAGGTATCGCCTGTTCAAGGCCGATGCGCGAAGGTTCATCCGGGCGGCGCCGGACGCCTATGACGTCGTGATCGCGGATTTCTTCCATCCCAACCGGGACGGAGCCGCCTCCCTGTACACCCGGGAGCATTTCCGGGCCATCCAGGCGCGCCTCGACCCGGGCGGAATATTCTGCCAATGGCTCCCCCTCTACCAGCTGGATATGCTCTCGCTGCGCATCATCGTCCGCACCTTCCTGCAGGTCTTCCCGCACGCGCAAGCCTATCTGGGAAATTTCAACGCCGAATTGCCGGGATTGGCGCTTGTGGGCGCACAGGAAAGCCGATTTTATCCGGCTGATTGGTTCAGCCGGCGGGTCGACGACCCGGCCGTCGGCGGCATGCTGGCGCAGGAGGGCGTTTCCGACGGCTTCAGCATGGCGTCCTTCTTCCTGGCCTCGCACGAGGATCTGGAGGCGATTGCCGGGGATGCGCCGCCCAACACAGACAACCATCCCCGAGTGATGTTCATCAACCCCGGCTTCGAAGGACTCGCAGAGTATACGACCTACGGAAGGCTGGAAAGCCTCCTGGACGGCTGCCGGCGCCCGCCGGCCGACTTGGCCGGGAACGGCGGCGATTCGGCGTCCCTGGGCTACCGGGAGGACCTGGGACGCCTCCTGGCGGCCAGGGACATCTATTTGCGCGGCGCGATCGCGGAGGCCAGAGGGAACGGGAACGCCGCCGTCGCGCAGTACCTGCGTAGCGCCGAAATCAGCCGGCACTTCACCGTCGGCTACGCCAAATGCCTGATCCTGGCGCTGGAGCAGGGACAGGCGGATCCGGCCTGGGCGAAAGGCATTCTCCACAGGCTGGCGGAGATGCGGCCGGATATCGAGGACGCCCGCACCGTCTTGAGGGAAGCCTTCAACGAATAGACTTCAGTCGCGCGTTCAATGAAAAAAGCCCCCACCTTGCGGCAGAGGCTTTTCCAGGAAAGGTGCCGGGTCAGGGACCCGTCCGCATCATGTGGATCTATGCGGAACCAGGTAGCGCCGGTTCACCGGCGCCTCCTTGCCGACCTTAACACTCATGATATAGACGCCGGGCTTGAGATTGGCATGGTTGAAACGGACCGTCTCCACGCCCTTGCCGCTATGCGTCGCCACCACGCGCCCGCTGACATCCGTCAGACGGGCGGTAAACGGCTTTCCGGTCATGCTTTTGAACTCGAAATCCTTGTCGAACATCAACGAGACCGACCCGGCGCAGCCGGCATCGCATTTCGCCCCCGTCAAATGGAAATTCTGATTGGCAATCGGAAGGCCCACGCAATCGGTACCGCAGACCGTGGAATCGTACCCCGCCATGAAGAAGAGCAGTTGGGCATACATCCTCACCAGGTCTCCGGAGCCACCGTCGAAGCTGTTGCCGGTCGTCAATTCGGTGGCGTCATGGCCGGGGGGAAGATATACGGCCTTGCCCGCCCCGATCCGGACCATCCAAAGATAGGGGTTGCCGCCCTTGTATTTGTACTGGGCGCCGAGATCGCCCGTATTGATGTTGGTCGGGTCGTAGCGCATGAAGCACGTCACCCTATTCTTGGTCGCATTGTCGGTCATCAGATTGCGCCCGAACCGGTACCACTCATTCTTCATCTGGCGTATGGTGACGTTCTTCTTGACCTCGTTGCCGGAGGCGTCGGTTCCCATCGGCACATCCATCTTGGTGCCGACCAGCAGAATGCTGTCGTTGACCACATGCTTCGCCTCGGTTTCGTTCAGGTACACGGGCGCATTGGATTGATTGCCGTGGCTGTTGTAGAGTACGGGATGCAGGCTGTCGGTATAGAAGGACCAACCGCCCATGCCGTCTCCGGAACCATGGAAGCTGATCACCCCGCGGCCGTTGGTTTTGATCGCAGTCTCGATTGCGGTGGCCAATGCGCTGCTCGATTTCGGCAAATCGTTCAAGGTACTGATGTTATTGCTGACGATGACTTCGCCCGAAATAAGATCGGCCAAAGTCGGAACCGGGCTCGGCAGCCCACGGCCGGCGCCATTGCTGGGTCCCGTGAATTTTTTGATGGTGAAGGGGTTCCCGTATTCAGTTCTGATTTTCTCCAGGGTCTGATCCAGGATCTGCTTGCCCGCGGTGTGATCGAATCCCAGGGTGAAGTTCAGGTTGATCACGGTCTTCAACTTGGACGTGTATTTGTAGTAGGTGTTGCCTACCTGCTTCACGTGTCGCCGGGCCGCCGGGTTCGGGTCGGCGGCCATCGCTTGCCCCGCAAGGAACAATCCGGCCAGGCAACAGACGAGCATTTTCTTCATATTTCCCCCATGCTCCTGGGACGAAGTCCCGGGAAACCTACGCTAATTTATCCCAAAACCGCCTTTATCGCAGCCCGTTCCACTTCATTTCGTTTACTTCCGGAAAACACGTGTTACCGGTAATTCTCAAACGACGCCAGACCCCGCGCTGGCGGGTCCGTAGAGCCGGGGCCTGCCAGTCATGAGACTGTCAAATCGCCCATTGGATGCGCGTCAGCCAATACCAATGCGAGGGTGTATTGGTGATCGGCACGAACTCCGGCCTGGCATACTTGTCCTTGAGGCGCATGTGGTCGTTCGCCACCTGCAAATAGATGGACAGGAACGAGGTCAGGCTCCGGGAAGCGTGAATCGACCACTTTGTGTCGTCCCTCGGGAATACCTTGTAGCGATAATTGGACTCGGGCGCCAGATCCAGCACGTCGAAAGTGCTGCCGAGGCTTTCGATGTTTGGATTCTTGAGCACCTCGTACTCGATGCTGAGATTGCTCAACAAACCGAAGGTCGGTATGCTCAAGCCGAGCATATAGGGCATGCGCTGCTTCAGGTCGGTATAGAAGATGCCGTAGTTCTTGAATCCCAGGACGGCGATTTCGCCATAAAGTTCGAAAGCCCCGAGCCTTTTCGCATCCAAGCCGAACAGCTCGTTGAAATCGAGGGTCGCATGGGTCATCACCTTGATGGCCCGATTGTCGAAATTGACAGTTTTCGATACCGTATCCTGGTTCTCCGCCAGCTTGTACAGGCTATCGCTCGCGAGGAACTCGTTTCCGCCCAAGGCTTCGATATCGTCCTTCAGCATGTGCCGCCTGCCGGCTGGCCTCGTGAGCGGCCTGCCGCCGGTGGTGTCGTTCGCGGGGACGTAGAAGTTCTCGTAATAGATGCGCTCCTCGGTGAGCTCCTTGCGAATCTTGGTGTCGGGGCTCAGGAAGCGATGCAGAGCGATGCCGCCTCCCCAGGTGAGACCCGCGATGGGCTTCCAGGTGGCGACGTACATCGGCGTCATGTCGTAGATGGGGGCGTTGAAGTATTCTCCGAAAAGCCCGACGTCCTGCTTGAAGGTCTCGCCCTCATGGGTCAGCTTGAAGCCGACCGCATTGTATGCGGCGCTGTTCAGCCAACTCCATCCGCCGGTGTACAGGATGACGGGATAGGCTTCTGAGCGGAACAGGTATTCTCCCAGGTTGCGGGAGGAGGAGTTGTACTTGTATGGAAAATAGCCGAAGGTGAGGTTCAGTCGATCCGTGGCCGAGTATCTCAGGAAGGCGTTGGAGATTCCCGGCCCGAAATGGATCACCTTGCCTTCCGGATCGCTTTCCGACTTCTCGAAGGACTTCCAGAAAATCCCGCCCACGCCGATGGAGATGAAGTTCTTCTCGTCCAACTGCTCGGCGACCGTCACGTCGACATAGGTGCGGTTGAGAGCGATGCCGTCCGGGGAGAACGTCGTGTCGTTCCGGAAATAGTCCAGGTCCTGTCCGTTCTGAATCCGCCCGAAATCCATGGCGGTGAAGAGGTTGACTCTTCGATTCGGATTCGCAGTTGCAATGGAAACCATGCAAAGGGCCGCGGCGAAAAGTTTCATCGAACTGCTCTTTCCTTAATTGTGATAGGAGATGCGCGCGAGGAAATACCAGTCTTTGGTGAGCCGGGTCATCGGCTCCCCGGTGATGTAATCCCCGGTGAAATGGTACAGCCGCTGGTGATCGCTGGCGAAACGGGTTTCGACATCGATCCAATTGTTCAGGGCCCGCTTCACGAAGACGCTCCAGCGCCAGTCGTCGCGCTTGTAAGGCATCTTGTCGCTGTCGACGATGAATGGTAGCGGCGAAGCCCTGGATCGGCCGTCGTCGGCGATGGAATACTTCCGGTTGAGATACGGATTGTTCCAGTATTCCAATTCCACCGACAGGACATCGAAGACCGGCCCGGTCGGGATGTCGATGCCGAACATGAACGGCATGCGTTCAGACATCTTCTTGTAGTAAAGAGTGTCGTTTTTCAGTCCGAGCAGGGCGGTTTCGGCATACAGGACGGGCAGAATCCGGGGGCTGCTCTCGAACATGGCCGGAAAATCCAGCCGGCCCCTCAGGCTGAACTTGGTGGATTTTTCTCTCAGGCCCTGGGATTTGATGTAAGCGGAGTCCTCGGGAGTCCATTGCTTCCTGTGCTGCTTGCCCAGCATCCAGTACCGATCCAAAGCCGCTCCGACCTCCACCTCGGCGTACCTGGGCCCGACCGCGGCGAACAGCGCCGGCGTAACGTCGTTCACGGGGACGCGGAACTGTTCGGCGTAGACGAGGGCCTTGCCCCGGAAGAGGGTGTACTCCAGACCGTATTCCCCGCCCAGCACGCGGTTGAAGGAGTAGGCCAGTTTGTCCTTGCCCTGCGCGCTTTCGAGTATTGTCGGGTAGGCCGTCGAGCGCAGCAGGTATTCGCCCAGGTTCTTGCTGTCCGGATTGTACTTGAAATCGTAGATGCCGAACCTGGCCTT
This sequence comes from uncultured bacterium, assembly GCA_966238865.1. Classification (GTDB taxonomy): domain Bacteria; phylum Fibrobacterota; class Fibrobacteria; order UBA11236; family UBA11236; genus CBILQL01. The sequence goes on along the minus strand of CBILQL010000061.1, from coordinate 2,373 downwards.
CTGGCCACCGGATTGGTAATTCACCCAGCCGCGCATATCTGCGTCGAACCGGATGCCTTTCACGTGGAACAAGGCGACTGCATGGAGTTTCTGCCTCCAGAACAGCCAAAGCAGGTCGCCGTTCAATGACCATTCCTCATTGATGGGATAGTCAGCCTTCCAAGATGCCCCCATGAAATTCTGGAGCTCTCCGGTCTCGGCCGTGTCGTCCAATTGGTAGCGGCCGGCATCCACGAATCCGCCTACCCGCAGATTCAGGGAATCCAGGCTCATCGCGGCGGTCCTGCCTACCAATAGCAGTCCCACGAGCATTCCCATCAATCCGATTCGCAAGTGCCTGTCCTCCCGCCGGACACCGAGGAACCCCCTCTGTCCACTGCCAAGCGTTCAAAAGCCAATGACTTCGATCCGATCCCGGAGCTCCAGAGCCAGTTCACGAGCCGAATCAGTCTAACCACTTGTTCCCTCGGAGTAAACCAGGAACCTTCTGTAGCCCCAGGGAGGCCCGTGCCAAGGCATATAGCGGCGGGTTTCAACCCTGCCCGGCGGGGGAGCCTTTCAATACCTGGAAATTCCCATCGGCACCTTAATCTAGCGAATGGGCTTCTCCTCGCCGCTTCTCCCCTACCCAACCTTGTTTCCTTCAATTCCATTTTTGATTCTGCATTTCTGGTGGTTTTTTTCCTGGATTGCGCGAATATATCCATACATCCCGAAATCCCTGAACTCACTGGATTTCGATCCAATCCAATGCGAACGTTCCTTCATACCAAGTGATTCTGAGCGTGCTCTTCCCCGCTCCCCAAGGCAGTTCCCCGGTGACCTCCATCCAATCTGATGCAGGCGGCAGCACCATTTCGATGATCGGATTGCCTCCAGGAATCCCGATTCGCATGCTCCCCCCGCCCGGAGCCCGGTACCGTACTACGACGGTCCCGGTCCCTACCTCGGCCGCCGCAACCCGGAACTCCAACCACGCCCCCTCCGTCCCCGCCATCGCATCGCCCAGGGAGGTATCGGGGGCGCTACCCAGGGACGTCAGGGTCCCGCGGGCCCCCGATCGCGCCGAATAGCCTTCCGCTTCCAGCAACCTCGGCAGGGCCACGGCGGGATGGGCGGCCGTGTCGCCCAGGGCGCCGAAGAACTCGTCCTGGAACAGGGGCCAGTCGTTCGCGGAGGCGGGGATAGCCAGGAAGTCGAAGGCCAGGCTGGAGGCGCGCGTGACCGTGAGCGGGAGCGAGACCTTGGCCAGCTCCGCGTCTTTCCAGGCGCCGGGCCGGAACAGGGCGGCAATCGGCGCGATGTCGCCCAGCAGGTTGCGGCCGGCGCGGGCGTGCGGCAAGAGGAAGGCGCGCACCCGTTCCGCCATGCGGTTGCCGGGCAGGGCGAGCACGCGTGCGGTATCCATGGAGCCCTCCCAGAGGTAGCCGCGGCCCCAGGCCACCATGCGGCAGCGCTTGGCCACCACGTAGGAGGCCAGGGAATCGTAGGCGTTGACGGTGAAGGGGTAGACGGCCATCACCACCATGCGGGGGGCGATGGAGGGATCGGACAGGTAGGCGTTGGCCACAGTGGTGAGGGCGCCTCCTGCCAGCACCAGCAGGGGGCGTTCCGGGGTGGCCTGGCGCGCGGCCGCCACGATGAGGCCGCTGCCTTCGGAAGCCTCAGGGACGATATCGTCGATAAGGCCGGACGGCGACGGGAGGAGGGGAAGCCGGGAACCGGCCACGGGATCGGGAATGCGGGAGAGGCCGGATTGGCGGGCTGCCAGCAGTTCTTTCCGGGCCTCGGCGAGCTGATCATCCACGGTGGAGGAGTCCCGGTGGCCGTTGGTGACGACGTTGCCCCGCAGGTCGAGCTGGCCGAGGGAGGCCTTGGTCCAAAGGTATTCGTTCTCGACGCCGTTGTCCCAGAACTCGTTGTCGAATACCACCGGGTTGCCAGGCCCCACCCCATCGATGGTCAGTGCCCCGCCTTCGACGCGGTAGGTGAGCTTGGCAATCTCCTCCAGGACGACGGTGTCCACCCGGGTGATCTCCCCGGATCGAACCTGGATGCCCCGCAGCACGGCCTGCTTGCGGAAGGGATCGAGCCCCTGGCAGCGCAGATCATAGTTCCCGGGCGGCAGGTCCGGGATCATGAAGCTCCCATTGACGGTGTCGGCCATGACCAGCCGCTCCAGGCCGTAGATCTGGACATAGCGCCGCAGCCTCCGGGTGCTGTCGGGGGCGAAGCTGCCGGAAATGCCCCCGAAAGGCCGCAGGGTGTCGGTGGGCAGTTCGAGCTTCTGGCCCTGCCGCTCCAGCACGAAGTCGCGGATCAGGCCGCGGCCGTTGCCGCCCTCCGCTTCCATGCGGTAGGCGCCCGGGGCCA
>CBILQL010000060.1:0-12614 GCA_966238865.1 uncultured bacterium | reverse complement strand
GATTGCTACTTTGGCTCGCGATGTCCTTGCCGCCGCGCGCTTCCGTCGTCCCGGCCCTCGGGATGGCCCTCGCGGCAATCCTGGGCCTCTCGCCCGTTCCCGCCTTTCCCGATCCCCTGCCCGGCGGCTGTCCGGTCCCGGATTCCCTGCCGGTACGCGCCGTCCGCTTCGAGGGTCTGAACTCCACCCGCGAGCACGTGGTGCGCCGGGAAATCGTCCACCGGCCGGGCGCGATTTTCTCCTGCTCGACATGGGTGGCCGAGAGGGTCCGGTTGGAGGACCTGGACATCTTCGCCGACATCGGGATCCGCGCAGAAACCGTTGCTTTCGGTTCCGGCTCTCCGGCCTCCAGTCCCGGCTGCGACCTCGTCTATGTCTTCCGGGAATTGCCTCCCTACATCCCTTTCGTCTCCGTCCTGCTCACCGATCAGGACGGATTCAGCGCCGGTCCCGCCCTGGCCTCCTTCAACTTCCTCGGTCTGGGGCTGCGGGCCGAATTCATGGCCCGCTTCGGCGGCACCACGGAATTCCAGGCGTCCCTGGGCTCCTATTGGCTCGGGAACTGGCCGTTGGAATTCGATCTGGCCGCCCTGCATACCGACAGCTACAACCCCTTCGAGAAATTCCACGAGGATTCCTGGCGGCTGAAGCTGGATCTCAAGCATCGGGTGGGGGAGCGCTCCCGCCTATTATATAGCGGCGAGTTGTTCACCCTGCGGCCGGACGGGGGCGAGGCGGCCCCGGACGTCCACCTGGGTTCCGGCACCGATGTCATTCCCCGGCTCGGAGGGGGATATTCCTGGGACGGCCGGGATCGCCGCCACAATCCCCGCTCGGGATTGTACCAGGAATGGCGGGTGACCCAGAACGGGGGATGGCTGGGCGGGGATGCCGACTATCTGGAATGGCTGTCGGATACGCGGGCCTATTTGCCCTGGCTGGGACGGAACGTCCTGCATCTGGGGGCGCTTTACCAATATCGGACCGGGACGCCGGGGAAGACCTTTCCGGTCTATGACCGCTTCCATGCCGGGGGGGTGAATACGCTCCGGGGCTTCGGCAACGACGCCTTCCAGGGGAAAAGCGAGTGGATCGCCACCTTGGAGAATCGGGTCGACCTGTTCCGGAAGACGGTGTTCCGCCTGTGGAATTGGAGCGGGTATTGGGGATTGCAGGGGGTGGCCGGGGTGGAGGCCGCGGCCCTGTGGGACCATGATGCGTTTTTCGAAGGCGGGGCGGAAACCGGCGCCTATGTCGGCTTGCATGCCTTGGTGGCCGGGATTGACCGGATCCGCCTCGAAGTGGGTTCAAACACCGCAAAATTACGAATCGAGGCCGGTATAGGAATCCTGGAAAAGCCCGATGTGCAACGATTTAGGGCGCGCTAAGAAAATGCCCATGCGGTATATTTGAATTTGACATTCGATCAAGGTACTTTCCTCCCTCGACCTGGCTTTCACGTTGGGGTTTCGGGAGTGGAATCCGGGTCTTTTCGCAATGGCGGAGGCTTTTCTATGAAGGTTGTCTTCCTCAATCCACCGTATTTCCCGATGTTTTCCCGGGAAAGCCGGAGCCCCTGCGTGACCAAGTCCAGTACCCTGTACTGGCCCATGTTCATGGCCTATGCCGCGGGATGCGTGGAAGAGGACGGCAACGAGATCCAGGTCATCGACTCCCCGGCCATGGACCTCGACCTGGAGGCGACCCTGGAGCGCATCCGGGAATTCGGGCCCGCCCTGGCGGTGCTCAACACCTCCACCCCCTCCATCAACAACGACATGCGCGTCGGCCGGGCCCTCAAGGAGAAGCTCGGCTGCAAAATCGCCATGATGGGCACCCACGCCACCGCCGAGCCCATCGAGATCCTGGAGCGCGAGGGCGCCATCGACTTCGTCATCTCCGGCGAGGCCGATTACACCGCCCGCGAGCTGGTCCGCCATCTCCGCGGCGACGGCGTGGACCATGCCCGCAAGCTGCTGGGCGTGTCCTGGCGCAACGGCGAGGAGCCGGTGCGCAATCCGGAGCGCCCCAAGATCGAGAACCTGGACGCCCTTCCCTGGGTCTCCAAGGTGTACCGCAAGCACCTGTTCTCCTGCTACAAGCGCTATTTCTACGGCGCCAACATCAACCCCCTCATCGTCATCCTCTCCGGCCGCGGCTGCCCGTTCCGCTGCACCTATTGCGTGGTGCCCCAGACCCTGACCGGCCACACCTACCGCAAGCGCAGCATCAAGGACGTGGTGGACGAGATGGCCTACATCAAGGAGAACTTCCCGGACCTGGGCGAGATCTTCTTCGAGGACGACACTTTCACCGCCCATCCGACCCGCACCGCCGAGCTGTGCCAGGAGGTCATCGACCGGGGCCTCAAGGTCACCTGGTCCGCCAACGCCCGCGCCGACGTGAAGTACGAGGTGCTGGACAAGATGAAGCGCGCGGGCTGCCGCGAGCTGTGCGTCGGCTTCGAGTCCAGCTCCATGGACGTGCTCAAGAACGTGAAGAAGGGCCTGGCCGGCGGGATGTCGGAGAAGTTCATGGACGCCGCCAACAAGGCCGGCATCCTCATCCACGGCTGCTTCATGGTCGGCAACCTGGGCGACACCAAGGAGACCCTGCAGGGCACCCTGGAGTTCGCCAAGAAGCTCAATCCCAACACGGCCCAGTTCTATCCCATCATGGCCTATCCCGGCACCACCGCCTACGACGAGGCGCGCTCCCGCGGCGAGCTGGCCAGCGAGGACTACGACCAGTGGCTCGACAAGGACGGCCAGCACAACACCACCGTGATCCGCAAGGGCCTCACCTCCCAGGAGCTGGTGGACTTCTGCGACCGCGCCCGCCGCGAGTTCTACCTGCGGCCCGCCTACATCTACAAGCAGGCCAAGATGGCCCTGACCAACAGCCGCGAGCGCTACCGCGTGCTGCGCGGGGCCGGGACCCTGGTGAAGCACCTGTTCAGGAAGCACGGCGCGCCCCAGGAGGCCAGCGGCTATGCCGCCAAGGCCGCGCCCGCCGCCGACCAGCCTTCCATGACCGCGCCCGCCCCGTCCTCCCACAGCCATACCCTGGAAGAGACCCTGGCCGAGGTGGCCCTGCAGGAGGGCGCCGCCCTCCGCCGGGGTTCGCCGGGCAAGGCGTCGCCGACCGGCACCGACATGCTGGCCCGCGGCGGGATCGGCCTGGGCGAGGCTTCCGGCAAGCCGGCCCCGGCGCAGCTGGTCCCGGACCCCGACGGCCTCGCCGTCGGAAAGGCCGCGTGATGCCCCGCGATTCCCGTTCCCGTGGCCGCTGAGCGTCCCTACCGGATCGGCGTGCTCGCCTCGGGAGGGGGCTCCAACCTCCAGGCCCTGATGGACCGCATCCGCGCCGGCGACCTGCCGGCGGAACTCGCCTTCGTCGCGTCCAACAACAGCAAGTCCGGGGTCCTCGCCAAGGCGAAGGCCTTCGGGACCGCGGCATACCACATCAGTTCCGTCACCGAGGGGAGCGAGGCCGGGGCCTCCCGGCGGCTGGTGGAGACCGCCCGCGAGCACGGCGTCGATCTCCTGGTGCTCGCCGGGTACATGAAGCTGCTCCCGCACGGCCTGCTGACCCTGCTCAAGAACCGCATCGTCAACATCCACCCGGCCCTGCTGCCCGCCTTCGGCGGGGTGGGCTGCTACGGGAGCCGCGTGCACGAGGCCGTGCGGGCCCGCGGCTGCCAGTATTCCGGCATCACCGTCCACATGGTGAACGAGGCCTACGACGAGGGCCAGATCGTCCTCCAGAAGGCGGTGCGCCTCCGCCCGGAATGGACCGCGGAGCAGATCGGCGCCGCGGTGCTCGAGGTCGAGCACCGCTGGTACTGGCAGGTGGTCCGGGGCTTCGCCGTTGGGGAGATTATTCCTACGGGCGACGACGATCCGGGGCGGGCCGTGGACCATTCCCGGTTCCTCGCGCGCATGGATCATGGCGAAGAAGCCGTCCGCTGAGAAATCCCCGGGGCCCGGGCCGCGCGAAGATGCCGCGCCGCGGACCCCCGGACGGACCGGACGCCCCCGGAAGCGGCCGGGGCCGGTCCTGTGGGCCCATGACGTCGGCCTCCTGGGCGAGTTCCCGATCCTTTGCGGCGTGGACGAGGCCGGGCGCGGGCCCCTGGCCGGCAACGTGGTGGCGGCCTGCGTCATCCTCGACCTCGCCCGCGCGCCCCTCGAGAACCTCAACGATTCCAAACAGCTCGCGGCCGAGGAGCGCGAGGCGCTCTATGCGGAAATCGTCGCGACGGCGGCCGCCTACGGGATAGGCGAGGCCACGCCGGAGGAGATCGACCGCCGCAACATCCTGGGCGCCACCTTCCTGGCCATGCAGCGGGCCATCAGGGCCATGTCCCGCGACCCGGGGCTGCTGCTGGTGGACGGCAACCAGCGCATCCCCGACGTCGCCTGCGCCCAGCGCTGCCTGGTGAAGGGGGACGGCCGCTCGGCCTCGATCGCCGCCGCCTCCATCCTGGCCAAGGTCACCCGGGACAGGCAGATGGTCGCGCTGCACCGCCTGCATCCCGGCTACGGGTTCGACCAGCACAAGGGCTACGGCACGGCCCTGCACCTCGATGCCATCGCGCGCCTCGGACTCACGCCCTTCCACCGCCGCAGCTTCTGTCTGGAGGAGGCGCGGCAGGAAAGCCTGTTCGGGGAGGCGTAGTTAAGCTATATCCTGCGCCCATGCAGCGCGTTCCGGCGGCAGTCCGGCATCTCCTGAAATTCCTGCTGGCCGCGGCGGCCCTGTGGGCGCTGATCCGTACCGGTTCCCTGGATCCGCGCCTGGTGGGGCGGGCCTTCCTCCGCGAGCCGGCCTTCTGCGCCCTGGCCTTCCTCGGCTTCGCCGTCCTCATCGTGGTCCCGGCCTGGTTCCGCTGGCACCTGCTCCTGCGCATGGCGGGCCTGCCGGCGGCTCCCGGCCGCAGCTTCCGGCTGCACATGATCGGCGTCTTCTTCAACGGGATCATCCCCGGCGGCACGGGCGGCGACCTGGTGAAGGGCTATTATCTCTTCCGGGATCACGACCCGGGCCATCGCGCCCTGGCCCTGACTTCGATGGCCATGGATCGCTTCCTCGGCCTCTACGGATTGCTCTGCGTGGGCACGGCCATGGCCGCCTGCAACCAGGATCTCTGGCGGGGCCACGCCTGGCTGCGGTTCAACAGCCTGTTCTACGCCGCGGTGTTCCTGGGCTTCACCGCCGCGGTCGCGTTCTTCTTCTCGCCCTGGTCGCGCTGGTTCCTGTCGCACCCCGCGCTGCACCGGCTGCCCCTGGGCCGCTTCCTCAAGTCCCTGTCCGATTCCCTGCTCGTCTACCGCGCGCGCCCCGGCGCGCTCGTCCTGCCGCTGCTGCTGGCGGTGCTCGTGCATTTCGGTCTGGCCCTCGTCTATGCCAGCTTCGCGCGCGCGCTGGGGGAGACGCTGCCCGTCCTGCGCCATGCCTTCGTGGTGCCGACCCTGACGATGATCAACGGCATCCCGATTTCTCCGGCCGGGATCGGGGTGGGGGAGGCCGCCGGCAAGCTGCTGTATGCGCAGGTCGGCGTCGCCCAGGGCGGCGAGGTGCTGGCCCTTGTGCATATCGCTGTGCTGGCGTTCTCCCTGGCGGGCCTGCCCTTCTACCTGCTCTTCCGCGCGCGGGAATCCGGGAGCGAATCCGCCCGCAACCGGGGGTTGTAGGTCCTGCGGGCGATACTCCGCCTTGGGGCCCGAAACCGTTATAGGAGCCGAAGGCCCATCAGCTTGCCTGCGGCCAGCAGCGGGGCATGCGTTCCGCGGATGCGGGTATCGCCCAGGGATAGGGTTCCGCAATCGGATTGGGCCGTGAGCCACTCCACTTCGGACCCGGAAAACCCGCCTTCGGGGCCCGAAAGCACGTACAGTCGATCCCCGGACGGAGCCGGCAGCCTGTCCGGCCCGGGATGTACGAGCACCAGCGGGCCGGGATGGCCAATCCGCCAATCCCTGAGCGGCGCGGGCGCCCGGACTTCGGTCAGCCAAGTCTTCTTGGACTGCTTCAGGGCGACCAGGGACTTGCTCCGCAGCCGTTCCAGCAGCTTCGCATGATCCTGGCCCTTGTGCTCCTGGGTATGATCGGTGAGCACCAGGTGGATGGCCGCCACCGGCAGCTGGCACAACCCTTCCACCGGCTCCTCGAGGTCCCGGCCCTTGAGGAGGCCGAGCACAACGTGGAGCCGCGGAGGGACCGGCATGTCGATCAACGTCTCGACGGCGGTGACCTGCACGGAGCCGCCGGCATCGGCGGTGTCGCATAGGAAGGCCCGACCCTTCCCGTTGGTCACGACGATGCGCCTGCCCGGCCGCACGCGCAGCACCTTCCGCAGATGGAAGGCTTCTTCCTGGGGGAGGCGCGCCGGCCTCCCGGCGCCCATATCGGCGCCTATATCGGCGCCAATATCGGCATAAAACCAGCTTTCTTCGAAGGCTCCGTCCATGCCGATCAGCCCAGGCGGGATTTTATGAGTTGGATGACCCCGATATCCCTGCCGGCCGTGTAGAGCAGCCAACCCTGGAGGGCGGCGAAGCCGAGGGTGAGCAGCAGGTGGATCAGCGTCCGGCCCCACTTGTGCTCGGCGGAGACGAGCAGGGAGAGGCCCAGGGCCATGGCCGTGAGGCATGCCAGGAGCGCCCCTGCCAAGGTGGAGAAGAGCAGGGCCTGGTCGTCCCAGAGGGAGGGGTAGAGGAAATGCACGCCCAGGGAGGCGGCCGCCAGGACAGCATTGGCGATTTGCAGAAGCAGGAAGGCCATCTATTCCGCCGCCCCGAACACCCGCGCCGCGAGCCCGGCTTCCGCGACAATACGTTCCCGGAGACTCCGCAGGAATTCCATGGGCACGGGCGTGCAATCCGCCTGGGAGGGCTTGCGGGCCAAGGTGTACAACTGCACCTCTTGGATGCGGCTGCCCGCATCCCGGATGCGCCGCAGCCGGTCCAGGTAGGCGTCCGTTTCTCCCGCCGGCGGACCTTCGCCGTCGAAGCCGTGGAACATGGACTGGATCGAGAAAGGGTGGTCCTTGCCCAGCCGGATCAGGTTGGCCTCGATGCGGTCGAGGCTGATGCGCGACACGTTGATCCGCTGGAACCAGGCCTCGGTGCCGGCGTCCAGCTTGGCCCAGACCTCGCCCCGCAGGGACAGCAGGCGGCCGATGCCGGCGAGCACGGCGGGCCGGTCCAGGAGGGTGGAATTGGTGATGAGCACCAGCTTGAAGGAGAGATCGGGACGGGAGGCCTGCAGGGACGCCAGGGCGTCGCAAACCGCCGGGAATTCGGGCGCCATGGTGGGTTCCCCGTCCCCGCTCACGGCGATGTCCCGGAGCTTGCGGTCCTCTTCTGGAAGCCCTAGGAAAACCGGGAGCCGGCACACGCCTTCGGCATCGACCGAGGACAGCAAGCGGGCCACTTCGTCGCGCACTGCCGCCGGATCGATCGGGGTCGGGGCTTTCGGGACGGTCCTATCCACCTGGCAGTAGGGGCAATCGAAATTGCACAGTTTGTCGATGTTCAGGTTGACGCCGATGGACACCCCGCCGGAGCGGCGGGATATCACCGGGTAGGCGTAGGTGAAATCGGCGAACTCCCGGGGATGATGCGATTGGGCCTGCCGGAGGGCGTCATCCTGTTTGGACATGGCAACTAGAAAAATAGAATTTCTCCCAAACTCGCCCGTGAGGCCGATATTTATCCGCAGTATCGCGCTTTTCACCCCCCCTATGGCGACAGGATGCGCTCGATCTCGGTCCGCAGCCGTGAAGCCAGACGGTCATCCGCACCGCCGGCGGAGCTCCGGTCGGAGTGACTCCGGTCGGAGAGACACCGGTCTGCGAATCTCCGGAAGCGGCGCCTCCCCTCCTCCAGCCCCCGGCGTTTGGCGGCTTCGCGTCCGGGATGCGGATAAGGGGGGATGTCCGATTCCGACAGGTGGCGGAACACCCAGCGAAGCTTGTGGCATTCGGCCGGTGCCGCGGAGGTGCGGCATGCCGACAACACGGTAAGCACCGATTGCAAGGCATCCAAACCGCGGGAACGCATCCGGGCGAGGATGGCCTTGGCCAGGGACTCCGGCGGGGCGCGGTGCAGGGCGGTTCGGTCGGCGATCGATCCGTCTCCGGCCGCCAGCCTCGCCAGGTGGATGTCCGCGCAGGCCCGGTAGGCCTCCGGCCCCAGGCCCTCGAAGCGATGGAAGTCCAGGCAGTGGAGCAGATGGCCGATCAGATCGGCTCCCGGTTCCGGAGAGAGCGGGACGAGGACCCCGGTTCCGCAACCCAGCCTCTCGGCCAAGCCATTGCGGGCCTCGAATCGGAATTTACCGCGGTGCCAATCGATGCGCAATGCGCTCCCGGCATTGTCCTGGACCTTCCGCCTTCCGGCCCTGCCTATCACCCGGAAGGATGGGGCGGCCAGGTCCGCGAATGCCCGATCCGTGGACGATGACCAGGCCCAGCCCACGCGAATCCCGATCCTGGACGGCCCGGACCCCGGCCCATGGCCGGATTGCGGCTTCGCGTGGGCCGAATACGCGGCAGCCCATCCGGCAGCGGCCTCGAGGGCGGGGAAGGCCAAGGAGAGGGGCGGGGGAACCCCGGCGAGAAAACTTTCGCCGGCTTCCACGGTGCAACGCAACCGGCATTCCCGCCCCGGCCCGCTGCCGCGCCAAGGGAGGGCGGTTCCGTCGAGGTGCTCCAGCAGATCGACCCCGTCCGCATCGGGCCAATGCCAGGTTCCGGACAGGCTGCCTTCGGGAAAGGCGAAGCCCGCTTGACTGCTGCCGCCGAGCATGGCTTTCCGGCTGCGGAAATCCCAGGAACTCCGGCTGCCGTCCCAGCCCAGCATGAAACGGACCAAGGCGACAGTGGCCCCGAACCGGAAGGCTTCCTGGCTCCCGGCGCCGGCAGAGAGGGGGTGCCAATCCCAAACCCGGCCGGCTGACGGCAGGGACTTGAGCAGCCGATGCCGGATGCCGCTCCCGAGCCATTGGCATGGCGCAGTACCTGCTGCGGGGCTCGCCAAGCCGTCCAGGATCGCCTGCGTCCCGGCGTCGGCCGGTGCGCGCCAGGCGGACTTGCCCGCGTACCGGCCCACGGCATGGGTGCGGACAAAGACCCAGGGATCCAATTCGCCCCAATCGGGGTTGGAGGCGAGGACGACAAGCTCCTCGATTTGCGAGACGTTTTGCGAAGCGGATTTCGCGACTCTATGCGGAGCGGTTCCTGCGCCGCGCCCCGGTTCGCCGAACAGCCGCGCGGCTTTCCCGGCCAGGCTTGACAGCGCCGCCCATCGCGCGGCCGCGTCCCGAATCTCCCAAGCCCTGCGCGTCCCGCCGAGCAGCGAGCGCATCTCCCGGATCTCCTCCATCCAGGGGCCGGCCTGGTCCCGGTTCTCCAGCGCCAGGTAGGCTCCGCGCGACGGCGAATACAGCAGCATTCCATCGAAGACCCGGGGCAGGTGCTCCATCTCGAGGACCGGACCCTCCTCCTCCCGGGACAAGGCATGCCGGGCCGTGAACTGGAACCGCCGCCCCGTCCCGTTCCAGCCCGGCGGCTCTCCATCTCTCGCCGGACCGTCCGCGGCTGCGCCTGGTGCCGCTCCGTCCTGTTCGGCGCCGTCCGGTGGTGCGGCGCCGTCTGAGCCGGGAACGCGGAACAGAGCCCATGCCTTTCCCCGGAGGATATGGCCGTCGGCGGATCCGAGCTCCGTCCGCGTCCCGTCCCCATGAAGCTCCCACCAGGTGAACTCGACGCGCGTGCGCCATTCCTCCTCCGGGAGTTCGGCTTCCACCGAGGCGATGGCCTTTCCGCCGGCCGGGGCGCGCTTCCGATCCCAGCGCGGATTCCGCAGCCGGATCGGGGGAGCGGTCTTCGCGTCCGCGGCTTCGCCGGATCCCGCGTCGGAGGCCTCGCCGGGGTTCGCACTGGAGTCCTCGCCGGGGTTCGCGCCGGGTTCGCGGAGCAGCGTGGCGGGGTGGGTCATGATCCGTCCTGGTTGAGGCCGGGGATCAAGGTAGGGTCCCGGAGGAAGCGGCGGAGTGACGGGCGTCATGGGGTAGCGGGAAGGATACGGAGCCGGCGCGCGGGGCGTGCCCGCGGTCACGGGACATCCGCGCGGGGCGGGCGCCGACGGGTCCTGTCCGAGCGGGCGCATCCGGTCGGGCGGCTCCGCGAAGGCCTCGGGGAGTCCCGCGCCGCGGGCTCCCGCCGGTGACAAAGGCGGGCCGAGTGGGTACTTTGGGAGGCATGCCCCGCAAGGAAGCCACATGGTCCGAGGCCGACATGCGCTTCATGGAGATGGCCTTCGCCGAAGCGCGCAGGGTGAAGGGGACCACCATGCCGAACCCGCCCGTGGGCGCGGTGCTGGTCAAGGGCGGGCAGGTGATCGGGAAGGGGGGGACGCGTCCGGCGGGCCAGGCCCATGCCGAAATCGTCGCCCTGGAGAAGGCGGGCAGTAAGGCGAAGGGCGCCGCCCTGTACGTGACCCTGGAGCCCTGCTCGCATTTCGGGAAGACGCCTCCCTGCGTCGACGCCGTGATCGAAGCCGGGATCCGCAAGGTGGTGGTCTCGGTCCGGGATCGGAACCCCCTGGTGGGCGGCGAGGGGATCCGGAAACTGCGCAAAGCCGGCATCGAGGTCCGGGAGGGGCTCTTCGCCGAGGAAGGGGAGGAGTTCTACGAGGGCTTCTTCTTCCGCATCACCCGGGGAAGGCCCCTCATCATCCTCAAGATCGCGCAAACCCTGGACGGACGCATCAACGCCCGTCCGGGAACGGAAACCGCCATCACCGGGGACAAGGCCCAGGTGTTCACCCATCGGCTGCGGAGCCGGGCGGATGCCGTCCTGGTCGGCGGTGGAACCGTGCGCTGCGACGACCCGGATTTGACCCCGCGGCTCATGCCCCAGGCCACCGGTCCGGGGCCCGAGGCCGTTATCCTGAGCCGCAAAGGGATTTTCCCCGCCGGCCTGCGACTGATGATGGAAGGCCGGAAAGCCAAAACCCTGGTTCTTTCGGAGCTATCGGAAGGTCTGCCGGCCTGGGTGGACCGGGCGGAAATCCGCGGCGAGGGGAAGGAATTGATCGCCTCGCTGCTCGCCGTGCTCAAGGGGCGAGGGTACCATTCGGTACTGGTGGAGGGAGGCCGGGAGGTCTGGTCCGTGTTCCTGAATGCCGGGCTATGGGACCGTCTATATATCCTGACCGCCCCCAAGGTGATGCCGGAAGGCGAGCGCTGGGATGTCCATCTCGCCAAGGACTGGGGAAAACCCCTCAAATTTCGTAAATTTTCCTCCCTCGGAGAGGACTACCTGGCGGAATTCGGAAATGCCGAACCGCATGTCTGACACGTTCACGGGGCGAGTATGTTCACGGGCATTGTCCAGGAAGTGGGAGTTTTGCGGGCGCGGATATCCGCCGGGCCCGCGATCCGTTTCCAGGTCCAGGCCCCGCGTATAGCGACCGGCCTCAAGTCCGGCGACAGCGTGGCCTGCAGCGGAACCTGCCTGACGGCGGAGGAAATCCTGCCCGACGGCTTCACGGCCACGGCAGTCCCGGAAACCCTTTCCCGCACCACGCTGGGCTCCCTCCGCGAGGGGGAAGGGCTCAACCTGGAGCCGGCGCTTTCGGCCGGCACTCCCCTGGGCGGACATTTCATGCAGGGCCACGTGGACGGCGTCGCAGAGGTGGTGGAAGCGCGCGCCCTCGAAGGCGGCGGCGGCAAGGAGCTCACGGTGCGCATCCCCCCGGACTATCTGCGCTATTGCGTGGAGAAGGGCTCCTTCGGCCTGCACGGGGTGAGCCTCACAATCGCCAGTCTCCAAGGGGACCGGCTGCGCTTCGCCCTCGTTCCCCATACCCTGGCCCATACCACGCTGGACCAGGCCGCGCCCGGAACCCGGCTCAACTTCGAGGTCGACCTGCTCGGCAAGTACGTGGAACGCCTCCTGGAAGCGCGGGGCCATGGAGTTTAACACCATCCCCGAGGCCATCGCGGACATCCGCAAGGGCAAGCCCATCGTCGTCGTGGACGACAAGGACCGGGAGAACGAGGGCGACGTGGTCTTCGCGGCCGCCAAGTCCACCCCGGCCAAGATCAACTTCCTGGCCAAGCACGCCCGGGGCCTCATCTGCGTGGCCCTCGCCGCGGAGCGCGCCGAGGAGCTGCGCCTCACCCCCATGGCCGACAAGAACCTTTCCCGGCACGACACAGCCTTCACCATCTCGGTGGAGGTGCGCGAGGGGACCACCACCGGGATCTCGGCCGCGGATCGCAGCCTCACCGCCCGGGCCCTGGCGGACGCCGCGTCCACCCACGAGGATTTCATCAGCCCCGGCCATACCTTCCCCATCAAGGCGCGCAAGGGCGGGGTGCTGGTGCGGGCCGGGCACACCGAGGCGGCCGTGGACCTGGTGGGCCTGGCGGGGCTGGGCTCCGCCGGCGTCATCTGCGAGATCATGAACGAGGACGGGACCATGGCCCGTCTCAGGGACAACCTCCGCTTCGCGCGCAAGCACCGCCTCAAGATCATCTCGGTGCAGGACCTCATCGAATACCGGCGCACCCGCGAGAAGCTGGTGCGCCAGGTCTCGGCC
>CBILQL010000059.1:0-12743 GCA_966238865.1 uncultured bacterium | reverse complement strand
AGCCCGCCAGATCGGCAAGACCACCTTGATGCTGCAGGTCATCGAGGCCTTGTTGCGCCAGGGGGTGCCTCCGGCGAATATCCTCTATGCCACCTTCGACCATCCGCTCCTGAAACTGGCCGGCATCGACGCCGTCCTGGAGGCCTGGAGACAGCGCGAGCCCAAGGCGCCCGGGGTCGAGTACCTGCTCCTGGATGAGGCGCAATTCATACGCACCTGGGGGACGTGGATCAAGCACCAGGTCGACTTCCACAAGGACCGGCGGGTGGCCTTCACAGGCTCGGCAATGCCACTTGTGGAATCGAGCCAGGAATCGGGCGTGGGCCGCTGGCATACCATCCGGCTAACCACCCTGTCCTTCTACGAATACGCGCAGATCAAGAAACTGGCCTTGCCGCCGTTGCCGGCCTTGCGATCCCTGCGGGACCTCTTCGACTGGCGTCCGGCCGATTTCCACCGCGCCACGGACGCCGCGGGTGCATACGCGGGCCACTTCCATGAATACCTGGTGCGCGGAGGCTTTCCCCAGACCGCCCTGGTGGAGAGCATCACCCAGGCACAACGGATGCTGCGGGAAGACATCATCGACAAGGTGCTCAAGCGTGACATGACGGCCCTGTTCGGAGTGCGCCGGGTGCTCGACCTGGAGCACACCTTCCTCTACCTGTGCCTGCATGACGGCGGCCTGCTCGACATGGTCAAGCTGTGCGAAAACCTGGAAGTCAAACGGCCCACGGCGCAAAGCTTCATCGAGCTGCTGGAATCGACCCACCTGGTCTATCGCCTGCCGCCCTTGGGCTATGGCAAGGAGGTGCTGCGCGGCCGCTTCAAGATCTACCTGGCAGACGCCGCCATCGCGCCGGCGGTCCTGCTCAAGGGCAAGGCCATCCTGGACGACGCCACGGCTCTGGGCGTGGCGACGGAAACGGCGGTGTTCAAGCACCTGTTCGCGCGCTACTATGCCCGCAACGTGCGCTTCAGCTATTGGCGCGGCAAGAAGGACCACGAAGTGGATCTGGTGGCGGAGCTCGAAGGGGAGCTCGTTCCGTTCGAAGTGAAATATCGTGCCCAGACTTCCGGGGTCCGGGAGCTGAAAGGCTTGATGGAACTGTGCGAGGCCAAGCGCATTACCCGCGGCTATGTAGTGACCAAATCCGCCGCGGATTTTGGCCCGCTGCCGGGGCTGGAAAACTCCCGGAAGGGGAGCATGTATCCGTTTCTCGAGATCATGCGCATCCCGGCGCCCCTGCTTTGCTACTGGATGGGGGCGACGGAACACATGGAGAATTCTGCGCGGACCTAGCCGGTGGCGAGGCTTTTGGTCCGCGGTTTGACTAGCTGGGATGAAGGCGGCGCGGCGGGGTCGACTAGGCGGATGCGGCCGGTTAGGAGTTCTTGCATCATGCCTCGCTTAAGGAGGCGGGTTTTGTCGCGGCGCTGTTCGAGAGCGGTGATTTCAGAGTCCATGTCGGAGAGGATAGTGGCGATGGCAACTTGTTCTTCTAGGCAAGGTAATTTTATCGGAATACAATTAAGAATCTGAGTGTTGATTGAAGCCATGGTTTGACCAACAGCAATTGCACGAACCGATGCAATGAATCTTTCACTATGAAATTGGTAGCTTAAGAACGCCGCGAATACTTTATCTACATCTGGCCGAACCCGAAGCAAACGACCGGAAAAAAGCCACCCCTCTTCTGCGGGACGGATCATTGCGTTCCGATCGATTGACCCAACTCGGCTAAAAACAATGTCGCCGATTCTAAGTGAATACGCATCTAATCGCCGGCGATCTCGATCCGAAACCATAGGCAAATTCACGTGCTCAACGCCGAACTCACCTAAATGCTCGACAGTTATAATTGGCGTTCCCACCTTGACATAGTCCTTTTCGTGAAGCGACGAACCAAATGGTCCGGTTTTTACTTCAGAAATATCCCCTAGAATTGTTTCGCTCCACTCCCCCCGAAACCCCGGCAATCTTTTCTGCCCCGTGAGCAGTTGCTGCAAGGCGGCCTGCTTGAAGGTGCGCTTCTTGGCGATGAGTTGGTCCAGACCGGCGATCAGGGCGTCGACATCGGAGAGGACGGTGGCAATGGCACATTGTTCGTCAAAAAGCGGAAATGGAATAGGAAATTTCTTAAGCCATGGATATTCGATGCTCTCAACTGTTGTACCCGTTTTCAGGCATTCCGCAAGAATTCGGTCGCCAAAGTGGAGAATCAAATGCAGGACGAAATATGGAGAAATTCCACTGGCCGGTAGCAAGGCCTTAATGTCCTGATTGATCGCCATTGGATCCGAAGTGATTGCAACCGGTAGAAATTTTCGAAGTATTCCTGAACGCATGACGACAATAACGGAATGTTTCGGAAGAAGCGTAGTCCGGCCTTCCGTGATCGATTTTTTTGTGACTCGGCTGGCAGTCTCCCGGATAATACTGGACTTTACGTCTCCGGATGATATCCACGGGATATTTCCATTTTTCCAAAAGCTTGAGTTACTCATGGAAGGAGTCATCCCGCCTTTCCATGATCCTAGGGTACCAAGGCTTCTTACTTCCCAGCCTTTGGGAATCACTCCTGCTTCTGTCTTTCTGAATCCTTCAGGAATTTCTCCTTCAGCCATGGTAACCCCCAAGTTTACCAGGCTTTTGTATTCGCGCAAGGGATGCGCAGGGCCGCGGGCGCCAGCCCGTGGGTCCCGCAGGGACCGAAGCGCAAGCGGAGCCTGGTGCAGCCCGGCCCGGAGAGGATGGGGTGCCCAAGGCTGGGGCGACCCATCCTCTCCGGGTGCGCCCAAAAAAATCCATTTTTCATCGCTTTTCCTTTTTTTTTCCTAGCCTTGCCGCGGAGGGATGCGCGGTCAGGGTCTGCATTTGCAGGATGGCCATGGCGTTCAAGCGTTGCAAGCGCTCCGCTTGAGGCAACTTCATGCGCAAAAATTCGGCGTTCATGCTTTCCATATTGGTGAGCACCAGCAATTGTTCCACCGAGGCATGGTCACGGATATTGCCTTCCAGGGCCGGATTTTCCTGCCTCCACTGCCTGGCCGTGATGCCGAACAGGGCGACATTCAGGAGATCGGCTTCATTGGCATAGACCAGGGCAGCCTGCGCCGAGGTGACCTGGGCCGGAATCACATGGGTTTTGACGGCCTCCGTGTGGATGCGATAGTTGAGCTTGCTCAGGGTGCGGTTCAGATTCCAGGATTGGGAGAGACGGAGATTCTCGTCCTCCTTCAGCCGTTGGAATTCCTTAATCAGGTAGAGTTTGAATTCCGGGCTGAGCCAGGATCCAAACTCGAAGGCGATATCCTTGTGGGCGAAGGTGCCGCCGTACCGGCCCGCCCGCGCAACCAAGCCGATCGCCCCGGTGAGTTGAGCCCATTTCTTGGCGGAGAGGAAAAAACTGTTCCGGCCGGACTCGCTTTTAATTCCCTCGAATTCGAGGGAATTGAAATCCGGGTTGTGGATGCGTTCCCATACCCCCAGAAAAAGCACGGCATCCTTGTTTTTCAACCATTGTTCAATGAGGGCACTCCCGCCCTCGAATCGCTGGGTCATATCCGTCAGGGAGATGAAGTCCCCGGATTGATGCGGAAGGATGGTGATGGAGGCACCTTGGGCTCGAATCGTCTTCGCACCCGCTTTGGCGTTAGTCATACCCATCTTCCTTGATTTTCAGGCATCAAAGAAGAAAGGATAATCGGAAGATTGAACACAAAATGGGAGCTGCATCACAGGGAAAAACCCATCTTCTCCAGATGCCCCGCAACCTTTCTTTCCAACTCCGCCAATTCCGCCTCGATTTGTGGCAGCGGGGTCCCATAGCGCTCAGCCAGTTCCCGCATGCGGGCGGTGAGGGTTTGCGAAACGCGATCGAGCTCGGCCTGCACCGAGGCCGAGAGGGTGGCCAGCCACTTGTCCTCGACTACGAGGGATTTCACGCCGGCTTCCTTCAGCTTGCCGTATTGGGCCGCAACCTTGGCTTCCAGGTCATTACGGGCAGCCTTCAACTCCTTATTGATATCGGCAATCTGCCCGGTGAGATCCAGGTAGTGCTCCCAGACCTTGCGCTCGGCACTCGCATCCACCGAGGGCTTCGATTTCTTCAGGAGGGCTGCGACTGCGCCCTTGGGTATTTTCCCGTCCTCGAGTGCTTCGGCCAGGGCGCCGTCTTCGCCGGAATGCTCTTCGGTCAGTTCTTCCAGCCTCTGCTCCAGGCCCGCCACCTCGGCTTCGAGCCCTTCAATGGCGGCGGCTTCGGCGGCAAAGTATTTGGCCACGATCAGGGGAATGGGGATCAATTCGGCTTTGTACTTGAGCCTGCCCACGGTGAAATCCGGGGTCTGCTTGGTCTTTTTGTCCTTGTCCTCTTCGATGAGCCGAGGCTTGGCCGCCTCCATCCAACCGTCGGAGACGATCAGGTAGACGTCGTCCTGCATGGTGGCGGACCACAGGTCCATGAGGTGCTGGTACACATCATAGGCATCGAGCAGCGGAGCGGGCCGGAAAGTTTCCAGGAGGGATTCGGAAAGCTCCGCGATGAGGGCCTTTGGCTTGTCGCCGACCTTGAGGCCTTTCAGCCTGGGCAGGTGCTTGTCGCGCCAGGCATGGAACAGGGTGGTGACGCTGCGGTTGAAGGCCTGGAACTCTTGGTGGCCGAGGATGGCCGCCTTGACCTCGGCGATAGGTAGCCTGAGCCGGGCATAGTCGGGACGGTCGGCTTTTTTCAAGAGGGCGGTGCGGACGCCGGGGAAGACCTTCCAGAAGCGGCCCAGGGCGTCGATGTCGCGCCGGGGAATGCCGCCCCGGAGATGGGCTTCGATGTCCTGGATGTCTTCGGGCTCGGTGCTGTCGATATAGCGGGGCAGGTTGAGGTTGAAATCATTGGCTTCGATTTCGGAAAGGGGCACCATCCGCGAATAGCGCGGGATGTCCAGGCGGCGGGTGAAGGTGTCGACGATCTTGTGGATGTCCTGATCGCGCAGGCGGTTCTTGGGGCCGTCCTTGAGGAAGCCGGAGCTGGCGTCCATCATGAAGATGCCTTTGCGGGTGTGGGCATCCTCCTTGTCAATGACGATGATGCAGGCGGGTATGCCCGTGCCGTAGAAGAGGTTGGCGGGCAGTCCGATGATGCCTTGGATGAGCCCCTTGCGGACCAGTTTCTTGCGGATTTCGCCTTCGGCATTCCCCCGGAAGAGCACGCCATGGGGCAGGATGCAAGCCCCTTTGCCCTTGCTCTTGAGTGACTTCACGATGTGGAGCAGGTAGGCGAAGTCGCCCTGCTTGGCCGGGGGCGTCCCGAATTCGGTGAAGCGGCCGTAATCCTTGGTGGTCTGGGCGGCGTCCTCGCTTTCGGTGCCGCCTTCCTTGGGGTGCAGGCCGCTGCTCCAGCGTTTGTCGCTGAAGGGGGGATTAGCGACCACGTAGTCGAAGGCCTTGAGCTCACCGGCATCCGTCAGGAACTTGGGGCTGGCCAGGGTATTGCCCTGCTCGATAATGGCGTCGGGATGATCGTGCAGGATCATGTTCAGGCGCGCCAAGCCGCTGGTGGCCGAATCCTTTTCCTGGCCGTACAGGCTGACCTTGGTTGTCGCGGCATCGCCGACCTTGAGGAGCAGGGATCCCGAGCCGCAGGTGGGGTCGTAGACCGTGGTCTCTTTACTGGTCTTGGCCTCGTGGATGCCGAGCACGTGGGCCATGATGCGGCTGACTTCGGACGGGGTATAGAATTGGCCCTTGCTCTTGCCGCTCTCGGTGGCGAAGTGGCGCATGAGGTATTCGTATCCGTCACCGAGGATGTCGTCGCCATCGGCGCGGTTCTTGGAAAAGTCGAGCTCGCGGGTCTGGAAGACAGCGATCAGGCCGGTGAGGCGATCGACTTTTTCCTTGCCGGTGCCCAGCTTGGCGCCATCGTCGAAATCGGGAAGGTCGGTGCGGTTGAGGGATTTGTTATGGTCGACGAGAGGTTGGATGATTTGCTTGTTGATGCGTTCGCCTATATCGGGTTTTCCCTTGAGGGCAACCATGTCGGCGAAGCTCGACCCGGGGGGAATTTTGATAGGCGCGAAGGGTTGCCCGGCGTACGTATCGCTGATGTATTTGAGGAAGAGCAGGACAAGGACATAGTCCTTGTATTGGCTGGCGTCCATGCCGCCACGCAGGAGGTCGCAGCTCTCCCAGAGTGAGGAATAAAGCTCGGATTTCTTGATGGCCATGGTATGGTTTCGGAGGAGGTGAAAAAGGCCAAAAAATAGCAAACCAAAGGGGCTATTCGCCCCCCCTACTGGGAAACCCGGTCTGCACCACGGGCCATCTCAGCTTCGTGATGTCCACCAGCTTCACCAACCAGTCCCTGGCCCAGATCGAGCTCTGGACCAAGAAGCTGGCCGAGTACATCGGGGTGCCGGTGGAGGGGCCGTACAAGGTGAACCACTACCGGTATTGAGATTTGGAAGGGATGGGCGGCTGGGTCCTACCCAGGGCTGATCAGCCGCCGCCAGCCTGAAATCGAAGCACAAGCGGGGTTCGCCCCCAGGCTGAAATCAAGCCTCCCAGGCCCCCGGAAACCGATTCCGGGGGCTTTTCTTTTGTCTCCCCCCATTTGCTACTATGAGGAGCACATAGCCAAAAATGAAGCATGCCTGCACAATGAGGTACCGATGCGAATGAGGTCGAGCTTTTCCGGTTTGAGCCATCGATTCTTCCTGCCCCTGTTGCTTTCCAACCTGGCGGTTTCGGCCCAAACCATGGTGGGTACGGTCAAGGACGGATCCGGAAAGGGCATCGGCGGCGCGACCGTGCAACTGGTCCTGATGGGAAAAACCACGGTTTCCGATTCCGCCGGAAACTGGAATCTGGATGTTTCATCGTCCATCCGGAACCAGAAAGTCGAAAACGGCGCTTACAAAGCCTCGATCCAGGATGGCCGGCTGCTGCTGGATATCCTCAAGCCCCAGCTTCACGTTCGGCTGACCCTTCACAAGCTCGACGGAACCCTCCTCGATTGGTTATTCGACAATCGGCTCGCATCCGGGCGGCATACGATAAATCCCATCAGGCAGTCCCTGTCCCCGCAATTGGTCGTGATAAAGGCCGATATCGAAGGCACAGTGACGTATTTCCGGTTGCCGGTCCTGGACGGTCCGGTCGCATCCATCCCCGGGAGAGGCGGAAAGACCTCCGCGGTGCTGGCCAAGTCGAGCGCCGTGATCGACACCCTCAAAGTCACCAAGGGCGGTTACCAGACCGCGGTCAAGGTCATCGATACCTACGCTTCCGGGCCCCATCATATCGTTTTGGCCGCAGACGGCGCCTCCTTCCTCCTGCCGCCGCCGGATGCGTGCAATGCCTGGGACTATGTCCAGGGCTGCGTCCCCGGCGATCCCAATTCGAAATGCGGCGGCGTCTGCAATACCATCAATGCCTGCAGCGAGAGCCAGGCCTCGAAACCCGGGGCCGACGTCACCTTCATCTGCCCGAGAACCATGCTGCACAGCACCGAAATGGAACAGGCCGCCCTGGCCGACGGGAACCAAGACTATCTCTACGGCATTGTCGGCCATGACGTGGACGCCGGGTTCATCGACGGGGACGCCAAGAGCACCTGCTGCCAGTGCTATCAGCTGATCTACGCCTGGCCGAGCGTGAACAACGAACGCCAGGTCCAGAAGAATCCCGACAACGTCAGCAACCCGGCATCCGCCGTGCCCATCCCCAAACCGGTCATCGCCCAAAGCTTCAACACGGCGGCCACCCGCAACACGTTCGACCTCTACATGGGCGGCGGCGGCTTCGGCGCCCATAATGGCTGCGGACCGGGACTTCAGCAGACCTCGACGTCCGGGCAATATCTCTACGAAAGCTATCCCCCGGAGGGCGGCATCTCCGGCGGCGTGAAACCCATCACCCATTGGAGCGAATGCAAGAACCAGTTCCAATGGGTCACGGAAGAAAGCCTCCGGTCCCCGGCATGCCAGGCGAAACTGAAGGCGGCCTGCGACAAGATTACCCATGCCGATCCCAGGATTACCGAATACGCGAGGAAGTCGTGCATGCAGACCAATCAGCCCGAATCCCTGCACCATGCCAACTGGTCCGTTTACGTGCGCATGGTGGAATGCCCGGAAGCCCTCACCCGGGTGACCGGCTGCAAGCTGCAACCCCAGGGCCTGCCCAAGGTGCACGGTCTCATCACCGCCGCTCAGGCCGCCAATGACCCCACGTTCTGGAAGAAGGGATCGAACGGCAACATGTACGAGACGACCACCATGGAGGATTGCTGCCGGCCCTCCTGCGCCGCGGCCAATTGGGTCCAGGAGAAGGGCCTCAAGCCCGACCCGGACTACAATGTCATTTATTCCTGCGACCGCGCCGGCGTTCCGCTTACCCAGCAGAAATAGCGGCCGGGAATGGGTGCGGGTTCCGGCCGCCAAGGCAGCGGTCCGAACGGGCAGGGCATCCGGGTTATTTGCAGATGTGATGGTGCGCACACAAGTCCGACCCACAGTCGATGAAAGCACCATTCCTGGTTGAGAATAGCCGGGCGTCGTTTAGGAACCGGGTATGAAGAACTACCTTTCCATGTATGAACCTGGATCCATTTGGAAGCTCTTCTTGGGACCTCTTCAATCCCAAACCCAATAAGGATATTTTCTCCAGGCCCCGCCCGGGTGGAATCAGACGTCCTCGCAAGGCTGCGGAAGCCGCCCCGGAAGAGGAGCGTCCGGAAGAGAAGAGTCTTGAAGAATCGGCGGCACCGGCGCCGGAAAAGAAGAAGCCCGGCGTAATTCTCCGCAATCCGAAATGGGAGGTCGAGAAGGTAGGGTTCAACGAGGAAACCGATATCTCCGTGGAAATTGAACTTCCACCGGAGCAATCCCATAAGACCAAGGTCACCTTCGTACTCTTCGCCTTGACTCCCGATGGCCCGGAGCGGATGGTCCAAGCCGAAGCCCATGCCGCGAACGGAAAAGTGAAATGTCGCATCCCAATCCATATACCCGGGTATAGGAATGAGGATGGAAATCTCATGGCGCAGGTGGAATACTTTTTCACCGCCAAGCACTCCGATTCCGAGCTCCTGGACGGGTCGGACAATCCGAAAATCGTGGATGAAACCGCGGAGCGATTGATTGAATCCCACATCGTCCCCGGGCCTCATTTCGACACCGATAAAAGCCTATTGCATCCCAAGCAAGCGTCCGCTTTGAAGGACATGTGCGTTCGCATCAAGGGCTGGAAGGAAAAATATCCGGATGGGAAATTGGCCATATTCGGGCATGCCGATGCGGTGGGCGCGACGGATTACAACAAGACGCTTTCGGAACGGCGTGCGAAATCCGTATTCGCGTTCCTGACGAAGGATGCTTCGGCTTGGAGCGACCTGGACAAGCAGGAGAAATGGGGACTGGCACCCATCCAGGATCTACTCCGGGAATTGGGGCATGACCCGGGAGCTTCGGACGGGCTGGATGGCCCCAAGACGCAAGCCGCCGTGAGATCGTTCCAGGCCAAAAACGGGCTGCCGGAAAGCGGCCAGGCGGATGCCGGAACCCGGAAATCCATGTACCAGGGATTCATGGACGGGTTGAACGGGCTTGACCTGAAAGCCAAGGACTTCGACGATGTAAACGGCCATCCTTCGGCAGGGTGCAGCGAGTTCAACCTTATCGAGCAGACACAAGCGGCATGCGAGGCCAACCGACGGGTTGCGGTACTCCTGGTCAAGTCGAACCCCAATTTTCCGATCCATTATCCCTGCACCAAGGGCGGGTATCAACCTTGCAAAAGCCAAGCCGCAAGGAAAGGGGATCGCCGGACACCGGGCTTCAGCTGCCTGTTCTACGACAAGCTTGTCCAGGAGAAGCCGAGCGGGGGGAGCGTCACGGGCGAAGCTCCGAAAGCCACATACAAGGTCCTCAGCCCTTGGTTCATACCCGGCGCGCCCGAGGACGGCGGGGAATTCGCGGACATCGAAATCGAGCTCAGCGGACCGACCGGTCGCGCCGACCATTTCGACTGGGAAGTCTATGGAAGCGGCTATTGCGAGGCAGCCCGCAAGGACGACGGCACCTTCACCTTCACGGCCATCGACAAGCCCGTTCCCCTGCATTCGAAATCCTTCCTGGATGCCGAGGCCAAACCAGGCCCCATAAAGATCTCGGATTGGAGCGGCGAAGTTAGTGCCGCCCAGGGGGCCCTCAAGCCTCAGGAAGGAAAAAAGTCCTTCATCAACGTCGCCTTCTCCCCATATACGTCATTAGGGCGCTATTACAAGGCGGCCGCCGATAAAGAGAGCCTATTGCTTCTCAGCTCGTTCTGGCCCGCATTCAAGGATAAGCTGCTCGTGCCCGAGAGTCTGAAGGTCACTTGGAAGGTCAAGGGCGGGAAGAAGCTGAAACTCGGCGCCTTGGAGCTCATAGACAAGGCCAATGCCCTTATTTTCCAAAGGGAATTGGCGGCTCCCGATTGTGCCGACGGCGATCATGAGTTTGCCTGGGATGGAAAAACATCGGCTGGGACGGAAATCACGGCCGAATCTCTTCCCATCCGGGCTCGTATCGCGCTCTGGAGCGAAGATAAAGAGGCGGAACCTGTCGCTCTCTGCGCCATGCAGACTGAGGTGCGCGTCTTCGTTCACCCCGAAACCGAGGCCAGGCCCGCAGGAACGGCCTTCCCCCAATCCCTGGCCTTCGACCTCGCCCCCCAAGCCATCAAGGCGCCTGAAGAGAAGGAAGCGGATGCATGGGCCCAATACCAGCTGTCCGAAGCGGGCTTCCATCCGGGTCCGATCGGCGGCGCGTTCGGGGATGCCGCGAAAATCGCCCTCAAGGAATTCCAGCGCTCCCACCCCAAGGAGGAGAAGGCGCCATTCACCCGCTTGAAGGCCACCGGGAATCGCGACGCCGATACCATGGGCGCCTTGAAGCGGCTGAAGCCCGATACCCGCCCATGGTTCGGGGATATCGCTTCGCGCGCCGACCTCGGCCGGAAGGATGCAGGGGACCTTCTCAGCAAGGCGGACAAGGAAATGATCGTCTGGGTGGACGATCGCCACACCAATACTTCCGCAGGCAGCAATCCTTTCTTCATGGACGATTATCATGGGGCTTTCAACATCGGTGATGATCGGCCCAAGCGGGACCAGGCCTCCATCCCGAGACCTTGGATTCCCCTGAGCGCCTCCTTATCCCTGATGCCCAAGGGCTCCAGCTTGGCCGACACGGCGGGAAAATCGAATGCGGCAGCGGAAAGGGCCCTCGGGTTCCTCCGCATGGACTTCCGCAGCGTCGATGCCGAACCCGATCACGGCACCATCGATATGGGTCACGCCCAATACAGCAAAAGCCTGCATCGCTCCCATAAGTGGATGCAGGAGACTTATGCGGGTTGGTCCGTGGACCACAATGGAGCCAAGCAATATAATGCGCCCGAAGCGATCGGGGGTTTGCGGCCCAAGGATCCCAAGGCCTACTACAAGGCGCTGTTCGGAATCGGCGCCGATTCCTTCCTTCCCCATCTGGCGGCGGCCGATGATACCGCCGAGGCTGTATCGCTGCGGGCCCTCCCGGACGATCTAGCCGGCAAGCTCCCGAAGGAGCGGCTCGGAAAATTCAATGTCTACTTCCGGCCCAGCATCATCGCCGGAGACGGTTACCAGATCGAGGCCAGCCTCGGCCTGGGCGAAGAACCTGCCGCACTCGGAAAATTCCCCAACCAGAAAGGCCTCGCCCTGCGCTATCCGGTCGCTCCCAAGGGCCGGACGGCCAAGCTCCGTGTCTGGCGCAAGGCCAGTTACCGCGCCTACACATGCTGGGCGCCCGCCGTCGAAAAGCATTGGCCGGCACAGGCCCAACCCGCCGCGGACCTATACCGGGGCGCGAATCTCCACATGATCCACGAAGGCGGGGCGCCCAGGGAATTCAAGGTCACCGATCTGGTCACGGCGAAGGAGTATAGCGACAATATCAAGGCAACAGTAAGTCACGCACACTATGCTTCCTTAAGCATCACCCTTGACACCGAAAAAGTCTGGCCGTATACGAAGGAGAAACGCCTCGGTATCCCCCAGAGTCCTTTGAATGGCACGTTGAAGCAGTTTTATAGAGATGTTTTCGATCCAATGTTCAATGAAACCTGGAGGAGGTTTCGCGAAGGACTGCTTCATCTGCTGATGCAGCAAGCGGAAAAAATGCATGGTCTGCACCGAGGATACTTTCTTGCGGAGTTTCGCAGCTCCCAACGAGTAGATGGCGTTGAGTATGCCTGTACTCTTTGCAAATCAACCATCGCAGAAGTAATAAATAATCTTTCCGCCTCTGAAACACTAGAGGGAAAGGCCTGCAAGAAACCAGGTTGCAAGGGCACATGGATGAAAAGCAAAGCCAGGAGTTGGGATGGTATACCATTGCCCGCTGTGGGTGTTAGCATGGGCGGAACATGGTTGTTCACTTCAGGCGATCACTCCGTGTGGGCTCACGAAATCGGCCATATTCGCCACCTTGAACACTCGCCTTCCCAACCAGGTAGCACGGAACCAGCTCCCGGGGGCAAGGCTGACCAGCATGATTCCCAAACCAATCCAGATCCGACACTAAGCAATGAGCCCGCGAAAGACAATGGTTGGGACCGGGCATGCATCATGAGTTATAAGGGAACCTCTAGAAATGGCCATTTTGGATACACTTTGTCCTAGGTGACATGGATGTGACCCTTTTTCGAGACCGCAAACACGCTT
>CBILQL010000058.1:0-12811 GCA_966238865.1 uncultured bacterium | reverse complement strand
CCTCGCAGTTGTACTCGCGCTTCATGCGCTCGATGTAGATCTCCAGGTGCAGCTCACCCATGCCGCGGATGATGGTCTGACCGGACTCCTCGTCGCGGTTCACGCGGAAGGTAGGGTCTTCCTTGGTGAAGCGGTTGAGGGCCTTGGACAGGTTGGCCAGGTGGTCGCGGTTCTTGGCCTCGATCACCAGGTCGATGACGGCGTTCGGCACGTGCATGGAGGTCATGTTGACCTCGACGGTGCCGTCGGTGAAGGTGGTGCCGGTGGCGCAATCGATGCCGAAGAGGGCGACGATGTCGCCGGCCTCGGCGCTCTGGATTTCGCCCATCTCGTTGGCGTGCATGCGGACGAGGCGGCCCACGTTGTGCTTCTTCTTGGTGGTCATGTTGAAGATGGGCTTGCCCTTCTCCACGCGGCCCTGGTAGACGCGCAGGTAGGTCAGCTGGCCGAAGCGGCCCTCCTCGAGCTTGAACGCGTAGCCGACGAACGGCTTGTTCGCGTCGGAGAGCATCTCGATCTTCTCCTCGCTCTTGGTGGTGATGTCGAGGGCGTAGTTGTGCACGTCGTACGGGCTGGGCAGGAAGTCCGACACGCCGTTGAGCAGCAGCTGCACGCCTTTGTTCTTGAAGGCGGAGCCCATGAACACCGGGGTGATCTTCATGTCGATGGTGGCCTTGCGGATCACGTCCTTGAGCACGTTCAAGGGGATCTCCTTCTCCTCCAGGATGAGCTCGGTGAGCTCGTCGGAGAAGTTGGACAGGGCGTCCAGCAGCATGGTGCGGCGCTCGTCGGCGGTGGCCTTGAGATCGTCCGGAATCGGGATTTCCTTGATTTCCTCGCCGTTCGGGCCGTGGAAGGTGTAGGCCTTCATGGTCAGCAGGTCGACCAGGCCGGCATGCTTGTCCTCGACGCCGATCGGGATCTGCATCATCACGGCGTTGTGGTTCAGCTTGTCGCGCAGCTGCTCGGTGACGCGGAAGGGGTTGGCGCCGGAGCGGTCCAGCTTGTTGATGAAGGCCACGCGCGGCACCTGGTACCGGCGCATCTGGCGATCCACGGTGATGGACTGGCTCTGCACGCCGGAGACGCCGCACAGCACCAGGATGGCGCCGTCCAGCACGCGCAGGGAGCGCTCCACCTCGATGGTGAAGTCCACGTGCCCCGGGGTGTCGATGATGTTGATGTGGGTGCCCTGGGCTTCCTTCTCGTCCAGGTAGTACGGAGTCTTGCTCCACTTCACGCGGGTGGCCGCGGACTGGATGGTGATGCCGCGCTCGCGCTCGAGGTCCATGGAGTCCATGGTGGCGCCCACGCCGTCCTTGCCCTTCACCTCGTGGATCTGGTGGATGACACCGGTGTAGAAGAGGATGCGCTCGGTCAGGGTGGTCTTGCCCGAATCGATGTGGGCGCTGATTCCGATATTCCGGAGGTTGTCCAAGGGTCTCATGGCTGTTTTTCCAATGAAAGGGTCAAAATTCAGTTGCTTGAAGGCCTAGATTTCACCTGAAGCTGGGTTAATCACCAGTATAGACCAGGGTCCGGAGCAGGTTCCGGGGTCCGCGAGGTCCAGGTTTTCCGCACCAATCCGCGCGCAGTCGCGCTTGAAAGGAGCGCAAAAGGTAGCAAGAAGCGCCGAAAAGGCCAAGGTCGCGGGACCTGCACACAATATACACGAGACCCTGTTATCAGCCAATTTCCGGGAAATCGCGGCTCGGACTCGATGCGGGCAGGTACCCGGGCCCCGGGTCCCATTATTAATAGGATTGCAGCGGTGGAGGACCCGGCCCTCGGCCGGTCAAGCAAGCCGGGTCCGGCCGGATAGTTCCGGAGCCGGCCGGAACGACCAGAGCCGACCGAAACGAAAGGGGCGCTCATTGCGAAGCGCCCCGGACCGGAAAACTGCGAAGGGAAACGGACCGCGGATGGCCGGCCATGGGCCGGCCCGCGACGGGGTGTCGCTTACCGGGCCTCGAGGCGGAGGCCGTCCGGACCGGCATTGAGGACCGGAAGACGGTTGCGGCCCTGGATGTCGACCACGGCGCCGTTCTTGGTGGTGAACACGGGAACGGCAGCTGCGCCGAAGAGGGTCGCCGCAGGGGCCTTGCCCGCCTTGGGGGTGGCGAGGTGGTGGATGGCGACGCCGCCGCCGCCCGGCGCACGGGCCGCGAATTCCTTGCGCTTGGCGGTGATGGCGGGATCGGCGGCGTTCAGGGCCGTGATCATGGCCTGGATGTGGGCCTTGGGGGTGGGTGAATTCGCACTGCCGCTGTACAGCAGGCAATTGCAATTGCTGCCGAGCCAGGAATTGCCGTCCGCCAGGCCCCAGGCCACGAAGGTCAGGCAGTTGAAGTTCTCGAGGCAGGCGTTGAGCAGGTTGACCCAGTCCTGGCTCGTGCCGTTCTTGATGTCGATTTCCGTCAAGGAGATGCGGATGCCGAGTTCCCCGAAGCGCTTGATGTTGTCGGAAATATTCTGCTTGTTGATCGGGCTGTTGAGGTGGCATTGCAGGCCGATGCCGTCGATAGGCGTTTTGGCGGCCTGCCACTTCTTCACCAGGTTGAACATGGAGGTGGATTTGGTATTGACGCCGTCGCCGCCGTAATCGTTGTAGACGAGGTAGGTGGTGTTCCCGAGCACTTCCCGGGCCTTCTTCAAGGCCAGATCCGGGAAATCGTCCCCGATCACGTTCCGCCAGAACGAGTTCCTGAGCCCGCCGGAACCGTCGGCTGTAATCTCGTTCAGCACGTCCCACTCGTATATCTTGCCCTTGAAATGGGTGCCGACCTTGTCGATATGGTTCTCCATGTCGGCAATCAGGGTCGCCTTGTTGGTGACGCTGCTGGCATAGCCGGACTGGGAATGCCAGACGAAGGTGTGCCCGCGCATCTTCATGTTGTTGTCAGTCGCGAATTTCGCGACCTGGTCCGAGC
Source organism: uncultured bacterium (assembly GCA_966238865.1). Classification (GTDB taxonomy): domain Bacteria; phylum Fibrobacterota; class Fibrobacteria; order UBA11236; family UBA11236; genus CBILQL01. Next base: position 9,881 of record CBILQL010000058.1, on the reverse strand, counting down.
CGCTGTAGGAGAAACTGCCGCGGCTGCGCTCGGTGCTTTCCCACTTCGTCTCGTTCTCGCATACCACGGTGTTGAACTGCGCCTTCACGGCGGCGGCATACGTGGCATTGCTGACGTTGAAGCTGTTGGTGGCCACCCCGATGTTGATTCCCGCCGCGGCCGCGGCATCCTTCAGGGTGGTGGCAGCCTGGGACCATCCGGAGGAAATCACCAGAGGGATGGCCAAAAAGGCTAGGTAACCGTTGCGAAACATGAATTCTCCTTTGATGGGCAGGCGGCCGAGAGCCCCCTGCGCTCGCCCCTTGGAAATACCCGATGACTTACGCTGCTAGGTTACGGGCAAGCGGGCGCTTCCGCGTCAGGATTCCTTGCGGGGACGGTATCCATTCGGGAGCAGGTCCAAAATTTGCAACGCGATGACGATTATTTACAATACCGACATGAACCGAAAGCCCAAATTTGGGCGGAATCCCCAGATTCTCAGGAGGAAACCTCCCCGGCCCGATTGGATACCCGATTCGCCCCGGGATCAGCCGGAATGCTTCTGGGATTTGCCCAGGATGATGTCGAAGAGCTTGTCCCCGATGCGGTAGCGCTCCGCCATGCTGTCGATGAGGCGCTCGATGGCGATGAACTCGGTCTGGGTCATGGCGTCCAGGGACTCGAGGATGTTGGCCAGGAAGCCGCTCCCCCCCGGGGCCTGGGACTGGAAGCGCTTGATCCGCTCCCGGTAGACGCGGATCTTGAGGTCGGTCTCCAGGCGCTTGCGCACGAACTCGGAGCTGCTGATCATCTCCTCGAGGAAATAGCAGAGGACTATCTCCTCCTCGAGCACCCCGGAGACCTTGTCCACCCGGTACATGCCCAGCTTGCGGCGCTTCAGCCCGCGGATGGCGTCGGAGGCGTATTGGAAGGTGACGCCGAGCTGCTGGATGTACTCCTCCAGCAGGCGCACCATCTCCTTGGGCTGGAACGAGGGCAGCCGCGACAGGTCGTGGATGCGCTGGAAGGCCTCCTGGCAGCGCCGGTAGTTGAGGTTGCGCATCTTGCCGTAGAACGGACGGTTCTTGATGAAGACGTTGGCGAACACGCGGCGGCCTCCCCTAGGCGGGTTTCTTCCTGGGCTTGCGGGCCATCCACAGCATGATGGCGTCCACGATTTCGATGGGCTGGGCGAAACGCTCCGCGTGGGCCTCGTCCATATCGTAGAACTCGAAGTCCCCCTCGGACAGGTCCATGAGCTGGAAGGCGGCCTCCAGGCCCTCCTTGCCGCGGTAGGCGGCCTTGCCGATCTTCCCCTCGGCAAGGACGATGCGTCCGGTCCGCCGGCCGCTGGCCAGCTCGAGGATGCCGCTCTTGCGGCCCAGGGCCAGGTATTGCAGCAGGTCGTGCAGCGGGGTCTGGGCCAGGTTCCCCTGCAGGCCGGAGCCTCCGCGGGCGTCCGCGCGCTGCGCTTCCGCGTCGCCGGGGCCCTTGGCGATCTTCACCGTCGGGGGCTGGCCCTGGAGGGTGCGTGAGACCCAGGCGCCTTCGCCCTCCTCCCCCGCGGCGCCGGCCCGCGCACGCGCCGCCCGCCGGCGCAGGAAGACGATCAGGGCGGCGATCGCAAGGAGCGCCAGGAGTCCGGCGAAGACGTAGGCGGAAGCCATGCTCAGGTCCCGCTCATGTTCCGGACTGGCGGCGCATCACGGAGGTGATCCCCTTCAGCTTCTTCAGCTTGGACAGGGTGGTTTCCAGCTGCTGCAGGTCCGAGACCTGGATGCGGAAGCGGTTCCGGACCAGGTCCCGCACGGTGACGATCGAGGCCCGCTGCACGTTGATGTGGGACTTGGAGAAGACGTCGGTGATGTCGCGCAGCAGATCGGGCCGGTCCTTGCCGGCGATCTCGACCACCACCTCGAACACCTGGCTGGCGTCCACCTTCCATTGCACCGGGATGATGCGCTCCTCGTCCTTCATGAGGAGGATGCCCTCGGGGCAGTTGGAGCGGTGGATGGACACCCCGCGGCCGCGGGTCACGTAGCCGATGATCCGGTCCCCGGGCACCGGGTGGCAGCAGGTGGCCAGCCGGATGAGCATGTTGTTCATCCCCGACACCAGCACCGATTCCGGCGCGCTCCGGGGCGGGCGCTTGAAGGTCAGGCGCTCCAGCACCCCGGGCTTCCTGCGGTTGGGGTTGAGGTCCTGGACGAACTGGGAGAGGGCCCCCAGGGTGATCTCCCCGTGGCCGAGCTTCTCCCACAGGGCCTCCCAGGTCGGCACGCCGAACTTCGCCTGGAAGGGCGCGAAGTCCTCCTGGATCTCCTTGGGGATGTGGGACTGCCGGAACTCGCGCTCCAGCATCTCCCTCCCCAGCTGCATGCTGTGGGCCGTCTCCTCGGTGCGCATCCACCGGCGGATGGCGCTCTTGGCCTTGGTGGTGGTCACGATGGAGAGCCAGTCCTTGGACGGGCGCTGCGACTCGCTCTTCAGGATCTCGACGCGCTCGCCGGTCTGCAGCTCGCGGTAGAGCGGCGCCACGTTGCCGTCCACCTTGGCGCCGATGCAGTGCAGGCCCAGGGCCGAGTGCAGGGCGAAGGCGAAGTCCAGGGCGGTGGCCCCCTTGGGAAGCTGCACCAGGTCGCCCTGGGGCGTGAACACGAAGATCTCCCCCGTGGCCAGGTCGCCGCGGAAGTACTCCATGAACTCGTGGGAGTCCGTCAGGTCCTGCTGCCAGTCCAGGAACTGCTTGAGCCACTTGTTCTCCTTGCCCAGCTCCTTGGGGGAGATGTGCTCCTTGTAGCCCCAGTGCGCGGCGATGCCCTGCTCGGCGATGAGGTCCATCTCCGCGGTGCGGATCTGGATCTCCACCGGCTTTCCGCCGGGCCCGATGAGGGTGGTGTGCAGGCTCTGGTACAGGTTGGACTTGGGCGTGGCGATGTAGTCCTTGAAGCGGGACTGGAGCGGGGTCCACAGCGAGTGCACCAGGCCCAGCACGGCGTAGCAGTCCCCGACCGTGTTCACGATGACGCGCAGGGCGTAGAGGTCGTAGATGTCCTCGAAGGCGCATTGGCGGGCCTGCATCTTCTCCCAGATGCTGTGCAGGTGCTTGGGCCGCCCGAATACCTTGCCCTCGATGCCGGCCTTCTTGAGGGCGTCCTTCACCGGGCCCAGGATGCCGCGGATGTACTCCTCGCGCTCCTGGCGCTTCTCCACCACCTTCTTCACCAGGTTCTTGTAGGCGTCCGGGTTCAGGTACTTGAAGGCCAGGTCCTCCAGCTCCCACTTGATGCGGGCGAGGCCGAAGCGGTGGGCGAGCGGCGCGTACACCTCGATGGTCTCGGCGGCGATGGCGCGCTTGCGGTCGTCCTTCATGTAGGACAGGGTCCGCATGTTGTGCAGCCGGTCCGCGAACTTGATCATGATGACGCGGATGTCCTTGGCCATCGAGATCAGCATCTTGCGGAAGGTCTCGGCCTGCTGCTCGGCGCGGGACTTGGACTTGATGGCCGAGATCTTGGTCACCGCCTCGACCAGGAAGGCCACGTCCTCGCCGAAGAGCTCCTTCACCTCCGAGACGGGATGGTTGGTGTCCTCGACCACGTCATGAAGGAGTCCCGCGACGATGGTCGTGCCGTCCATCCCCAGGTCGGCGAGCACCTTGGCCACCTCGAAGGGGTGCTCGGCATAGGGCATGCCGGAGCGGCGGAACTGGTTCTTGTGGGCCATCATGCTGAAGTCGACGGCCTTCTGGATCATCTCTCGGTCGAAGTTGGGGACGCGCTCGCCGATGTAGGCGACCAGGTTCTCCTTGGTCCGGTCGAGGCTGCGCTCGATCTCGGGCTCCTTGACATCGGGATCGTGGCCGTTCTCCAGGGGCTCGATCCGGGGCTCCACTCCGGGGATGGGAGGCAGGACGGCCGGAACCTTGGACTTCGCCGCGACCCTGGCCCTGGAAGTCTCGCTCCTGGACGTCTCGCGGCCGTTGGGGGAATCGCCGACGGATGGATCGCCTTTGGCGGCCTCCGGCCGCTTCAGATCCGGGGCGTCTTTGTTTTCCATGCTCGGCGACCGTCCTTGGGGGCCGTAAGCATCAGCCCGGGCAGGCTCTTAACTCCGGCTTATGAACTAACATAGCACCTGCAACGCACAAAATCCATGAATTTGTGCCGACGGCTATTTCTTCTGCTGTTGGCGCACCAATTCCTTGCGCAGGGCCTCGTCCTTCTCCCGCAGCTCGGGGGTGAAATCCTCGCCGAAATCCTCGGCCGTGAACGCCTGGCGGATCTCCAGCTCGGACTCCTCGCCGGGCATCGGGGACGGGCAGCGCTTGGCCCATTCCACCGCCTCCTGCATGTCCTTCACCTTCCAGATCCAGAAGCCGGCCACCAGTTCCTTGGTCTCCGAGAAAGGCCCGTCGATGACCGTGCGCTTGTCGCCCGAGAACCGGATCCGTTTCGCGTTCTTGGAAGGATGGAGCCCCTCGCCCGCCTCCATGATGCCGGCCTTCACCAGCTCCTCGTTGAACTTCTGCATTTCCGCCATCAGCTTTTCGCCGGGCATGACCCCGGCTTCGGAATTCTTGGTGGCCTTGACCAGGACGATGACCTTCATATCCGCCTCCTTTTTTCCATCCCGGAAAATACTCAATATTCCACGGATGGGAAGAGTTTCTGCGGGGTGTCAGGAGGGTCCGGGGCGTCCGGGGTGCCCGTGCGCGGCATGGGACGGCTCTTCCGCCGGGCGGCCGGACAGCTGCTCCGAAAGCTCCGGATACAGCTTGGCGATGCAGGAGTCGCAGATGCCGTGCGAGAATTCGGCCTGCGAATACTTGGAGATGTAGGTTTCCATCTGCTCCCAATCCCCCTGCCCGTTCCGGATATTCTTGCACGATGCGCAGATCGGCAGTATCCCTTTCAGCACCTTGATCTGGTGGTTCGCCTCTTCCAGGTCCGCATTCGTCTTCCTCTGGGCCGCGTACAGCGTCTTGACCTTGTCCACCAGGAACACCAGGATCAGGTCCGAGACCAGGCGCATGATGGAGTTCCAGGCGAAGAGGGACGCCGAGGTGTAATGCTTTTCGAGCAGCGTGTCGGCGCCGAACCAGCAGACGGACGCATACACGGCGATGAGGGCGCCCGACAGCCGCCCCATGGTCCAGGTGATGTAGAAGATGGGGATGGAATAGAAGACGTGGAAGCCGAGCTCCCACCCGGACATGGAGTCGACGACACCGAGGAGCGTTGTCAGGGCGATGCCCGCCAGCAGGGTGGCCGCAGGTCTGGTCTTCATATCGATCAAGATACGAGGATCCCGGGGCGGCTCCCGGCACGGGGCCCTCCGGGTGGAGGTGGGGGAAGGGGGGATCTGGGGTCTGGCTATGTGCCCAGCTTGCAGGCCAGGGTCGTTTCCAGGTTGAGGACGAGCAGGTCGCCGATATTCGAGCATTGCAGGAACCGGTCGTCCTTGTGGAACTTCCGCAGGCCCGCCTTCAGCTCCTGGGTCTTCTCGGGCAGGGAGAGATCCCCGAAGCGCATGGCCTCGGTCAGGTGGACCACCTGCTCCTTGGAGAAATTCAGCCGGCGGGCGATGAGGGTCCGCTCCTCCAGCTGGTATTGGCGGATGGTCTGCAGGTTCAGCATCCTGGTGCACAGGTCCACCACCTTCTTGTTGTCCGGAAAGAAGTGCGGCAGGTAGGCCTGGACCTTCCCCTCATAGCTCTGCTGATCGAAATCGATGGCCCGGACCCGGTATTGCTCGTCCTCGAAATCCGGGGTGATGTCCACCACGTAATTGTAGGCGCGCATGTCCCCCAGCAGCCGGGCGAAGCAGCGTTCGTTGAACTTCACGAACTCCTTCGCGATCCGCACCTTGTTGGTGGACGCCCGGTCGAGGTTCTCCCGCAGGAAGTTGTCCCCGGGAATGCCCGCGATATGCTCCTCGATCAGGGTGTTGCCGCTGACCAGGTAATTGATGCGGTTGGGCGAGAGGATGTCCTCCAGCTCCAGCCCGTAGATGCGCGAGGCGTCCGCCTTCTTGACGTAGAAATGGTCGTAATTGTCGTTGTACTGGTTGACGATGCGCACCCGGAACGGATTCGAATTCCCGAAGGTGCAGAAGTCCACCCGCTCCACGAAGAGATGATCGGTGATGGCCTGATCGCCCGCGGCCTTCAGCTGGGAGTAGATCTGGGTCAACCCCCGGTGGATGTCGTCCTGATCGGCATGGCTGAACATGCAGGTCGCCCAGAGCGTGTCCCGCCCCTCCTTGTCCATCAGGGGGGTCGCCGCCTGGTAGCGCTGCAGGTCCGCATAGCTGACGGGCAGCTCCCGGGAACGGGCGTATGCCTTCAGGTACTCCGAAAGCGGCTGGCTGACGGGGAAAAGCTTCTTCTTGCGGGAGATGATTTTCATGAAGGCTCCGGCTGGAAATTTAATTATCCAACCCGGTGCAGCCTCATGGTCAAGCGGCGGCCGGGCACGGCGGAAGCCGGTCCCGGCCTTCGCTGCTTTCCGTCCTTGGCTACTTCTTCTTCCTGGCCGGCGGCTTCCTGGCAGCCTTTTTCCGGGTCGCGGATTTCGCTTTGGCCGGCTTTCCCATCGGGGCGGGTTGCAGGATGCTCACGCGATTGCCCTCCGTATCCAGGAAGGAAACATATTTGCCCACGCCGGGAATATCCATCGGTTCGCCCAGCACTTTGCCGCCCGCCTTGGCGATCTTCACCATCGCCTTCCTGATGTCGCCGACACCAATGACGACCGACGGGTATTGGGCCGGCCAATCGGGCTTCTTGGGGAAGAACCCGCCATTGATGGTGCCGGGAGCCTTGGGGCGGCCTTGCGCCCCGGTTTCCGTCGTGGTCGCCAGGACGTAGTTCCCCATCTCCTCCCCCGTGCCCTCCATTTTCCAGCCGAAGGCGGACTTGTAGAACGACTTGAGGCGCTTGCTATCGTCGAAGGGCATTTCGAAGTGCACTACGGGGTCCATCGTATCCTCCCGGGTCTTAGCAAAAGATTAGCAACTTCGGCCGCATGGCGCGGCCGAAGACGAGAATCGTTGCACAAGGATCCGGCGGGCCCGAAACCTCCTTCGGGCTCAGCCTCCGCGCCTCGCCGTTCTATTGGCGCCTGTCTTCCGGGCCGCGGCCAATTTCGCCTTGATCCGCGCCATCGGCAGCGACGGGACGGCCCCGTCCTGCCGGTAGGTGTTGATGAGGATGCCCCCCGACCCGTGCTTCGACTCCACCAGTTTCATCCGATGCGGCGGCGTCCCCGGCTCGAACAGCCGCTTCCCGTAACCCAGCACCACCGGGAAGACCCAGATCTGGTGCTCGTCGACGAGCCGCGCCTTGATCAGGGTTTGCAGCAATTCGCCGCTGCCCCACACATGCAGGTCCGGGCCCTTGGTCCGCTTCAGCCTGCGGATCCCCGCCACGGCGTCCCCGCCGATGCGCACGGAGCCTTTCCAGGGAAGCGGCTTGGACTTGCGGGTGACGACATGCTTCACCGCCCTGGCGAATGCCTTGCCGATGGAGTTGTCCTCGTGCTTCGGCCAATAGCCGACCCAGATGTCGTACGTACGGCGTCCCAGGAGCAGATCGAATTTCCCCGCCATGAGCTTTTCCATGTGCTCGGGCAGGACGTCATCGTCGAAAAGCATGGCCCAGCCGCCATGGGTGAAATGCCCCCGGGGGTCCTCTCCGGGACCGCCGGGGGACTGCATGACGCCATCGAGGGAGAGCTGGGTGATGGCGATGAGTTTCCGCACGCTCACTTCCCTTTTTTCGCGAGGCGAGCCAACAGTTCTTCCAGTTGATCCAGGCCCGCGGTGTAGCCTTCCTTGAATCCCATCTTGATATGGGCCTCGAGGTGCTCGAGCGAATCGACCTTGATGTCGTTGGTGACCATGGTGACGCCCTTGCTCTCGGCGAAGGAATTGACCCAGATCGATCCCGTCATGCCGGCTGGCGCGACTCCGTTCTCGTCGCAGAAGTAGCTCCGGTACGTGAAGCTCTTCTTCGGGACGATGGTCGTGAAGTCCTTCGCGTTCCAACCCACCGGCTTGCCTTCGGGGCCGACCATGGCGTACAGCCATCGGCCGCCTTCCCTGAAGTCCATGATCTTGGTTTCCGCCCGGAAGGGTTTGGGGCCCCACCATTGATCCAGGATTTCGGCCTCGGTCCAGGCCGACCAGACCAGGTCGAGGGGCGCATCGAAGGAGCGTTCCACCTTGATGGACAGCTTTTCCTTGTCCACCGTGAAATTGAAAACCTTATCCATATCCATCACTTGGACTCCTTCTGGATGCGCGCGAGCAGCTCTTCGAGATTGTCGAGGCCCATGGTATAGCCCTCCTTGAAGCCCATCTGGAGCAGGGTTTCCAACTGGGCCGGATCGGCGAAGCTGATGTCGTTGGTGACCGAGGTGGCGCCCGCCTTTTCGGAGAAGGTGTTGACCCAGGTGGAAGCCGGCATGGCCTCGTTGGCCTTGCCGTCCGGGCCGGCGAAGCCTTCCCGGGCGGTGAAGGCTTTCCGCGGGGCGATGGCCTTGTAGTCCATGAAGGCGTGATGCCTATCCCCGTCCGGGCCGACCATGGCGTAGATCCAGCGGCCGCCTTCGGTGAAGTCCATGGATTTGGTCTCGGCCTTCCAGGGCTTGGGGGCCCACCATTGGTCCAGGAGCTCGGCCTCGGTCCAGGCGGACCAGACCAGGTCCAGGGGCGCGTCGAAGGATCGCACCACCTTGATTTTCCTGTTCTCCTTGTCCACTTCGAAGTTGAAGATCATCGCCTTGTTCATTTCTTCCTCGCTTTCAATCGGGTTAATACGTCGTCCAGTTGTTCGAATCGCTTGGCCATCAGGGCCTTGAATTGCTCCAGCCATTTCTCGATCTCATGCATCTTCTCCGCCTTCAGATGGTATTGGATTTCGCGTCCTTGCTGTTCCTGTTCCACCAGGTCGCATTCCACCAGGATCCGGATATGCTTCGAAACCGCCTGCCGGCTGGTCTCGAAATGCTCGGCCATGGCATTCGGGGTCATCGCCTGCACGGCCAGGAGCATGACGATGGCTCGCCGGGTCGGATCGGCGATGGCTTGGAAAATGTCCCGTCTCATCCGTCTCTCCACGATAAATGCGCAACCGTTCAGTAGCAAATATACACGCAACCATTCGGTTGCGCAATAAAAAAATCCCGGGGACAAAGAATTTCCCGGTTCCATGGGAAAACTCCGGCTTTCCCCGGAAATCAGTCCAAAACCGGATTCCTGCTGGACTTGGGGAGTGTGGTCAAAGGTCGATCGCGTAGCGGGCCAATAGCAGGCTCGAGCCCTGAAAGGCGCGCGACTCCAGCAAGCGGAGCCGACCGGGCGGCCGGGCCTCGAAAGCCCGCACCCCCTCGCCCACCACGCCGGCGCCGATCATGAAATGCAGCTCATCGACCAGGCCGGCGGCGAGCAGGTCATTCCAAAGCAGGTGGCTGCCGAACACCAGGATGTCCCGGCCCGGCCCGCCTTTGAGCTTGGCGACCGCCGCATGGGCATCCGCGCGCCGCACGACACGGGCCGGGCCCCAGCCTCCGGCATCGCCAGGTTTCAGGCTGTCCGAAACCACGACCTTTTCCATTGCGGTGTTGAGGCGGGAGATCTCCCGCTCCACCGGCGGCTGGCTCGCATCCTGCGCAATCGAGGGCCAGTAGGATCGGAACATCTCGAACGACGCGCGCCCGAGCACCAGGGTGTCGGCCGCCCGCAGGCGTTCCGCGTTGTAGACCGAGAAGCCGTTGTCGAACGGCATGGCCATGACGTTACCGCCCGGGCCGGAGAAGAAACCGTCGAGGGAGACGATATTGCAGACGATGAGATTGCGCATGCAGGGAACCTCCTCTTGAGTCGGAATCGCGTTT
>CBILQL010000057.1:0-12834 GCA_966238865.1 uncultured bacterium | reverse complement strand
AGCACCATGGAGCCGTTCTCGGAGCCGATGACCCAGCCGAACACGCTGGGATGGTGGCCGTCGTTGTCGATCAGGGCCTGGAGCTGGGCCTTGAGGTTGTCGAGCCCGTCCTTGCTGGATTTCTGGTTGAAGCTGGTGGTCTCCTGGAGGACCAGCAGGCCGATCTCGTCGCAGATGTCGAGCACGGTCTTGGGGAGGGGCGCGCCGCCGGAGCGGAGCAGGTTGAAGCCGGCCTCCTTGATGGTCTGGAGATCCTTGCGCAGATCGAATTCCTGGGCCGGCAGGCCGTGCAGCAGGGGGAAATGCCAGGGATAGGCGACGCCCTTGACCTTGAAGGGATGGTGGTTGAGCTTGAAGGAGCCCTTCTCCACGTCGGCGCTGCGCATGCCGAAACGCACCTCCACCGGATAGGACCCCGCCAGGTTCACGGTCGCCTTGTAGAGCTGGGGCTCGTGCAGGCTCCAGACCTTGCCGCCGTCCAGCTGCAGGGAAAGGGAGTAGGAGGCGTTCTCCTTCTCCAGCTTGAGGTTTTTCTGCAGGGTGCCGGTATCCCCGTCCGGGCTGGTGATGTCGAAGGCGAGGTCGGCCTGGAAGTTTTTCGGGTTCCAGAACTTGACCTCGATGCTGACGCGATCGGCCTCGAAGTCGGGCAGGACGTTCACCGAGCGGATGCCGGCCTTGCCGACCATGTACAGGGAGACGTCGCCCAGGATGCCGGCGAAGGGTCCGCGGAAATAGGGCCCCCCGAGGGCCAGCTCGGAGGCGCTGTGCTCCAGGATCTTGCCGGACCTGTCCACGGTCTGCACCCGGACCACCAGCAGATTGGTTTCGCCTATCTTGACGGCGCGGGAGCCGTCCACGTCGAAGGGCACATGCCCTCCCAGGTGGTTGCCGATTTCCTCGCCGTTGAGCCAGACCATGGCATGGTGCTGGACGGATCCGAAGCGGATGAAGAAGCGCTTGGGCGACTCCTTCTTGTCCACCGTGAACTCCCGGAAGTAGTAGGCGATATGGGCGTTCTCATCGTTGGATTCGCCATTCCAGGCATGGGGAAGGGAGATTTTCTTCAGCTGGGCGGGGCGTTTCCGGTACCAGTGATCGATGAGGCCGGCATCCACCGGATCGAAGCTGAACTCCCAATTGCCATCCAGTTTGACGATATTGCCCATATCCCTCCAGAGGCGCCCGCCGGCCCGCAGACTCGGTGGCGGGCCTGGAACATTTTTTGGTCAGGGAGGTTAAGATAGTAAAATCCGGGGAAATTCTCAGCGTAGCGGCCAGAGGACGGTGCCTGTGAGCCACCCCCAAGCCGTTTGGAGCCGGCGCGTCAGGACAGGATGGCGAGGTACCAGTCCAGCAGGGCGGCGCCGAACAGTGCGGAGCCCATCACTCCCAGGCAGATGTAGGGGCCGAACGGGATGTGACGATGTTCATTCAGCTTCCGGAGCAGCAGCATCGGCAAGCCTACCAGGCAGCCCAGCACCGAGGCGAAGATGAGGCCCATCAGCGCGGTTTGGAGGCCGAACAGGGCGCCGGCCATGGCGATGAGCTTCACGTCCCCGAGGCCCATGGCCTCTTTTTTGACCAGCAGGGAGGCCGAGAATCCCACCAGCCAGAGGAAAAGCCCCGCTCCGGCCGCGCCCAGGAGGCTTTCCACCGGGGTCTGGCCTTCCGGCAGGAAGCTGAGGCCCAATCCCAGGAGCATCCCCGGATAGGTGAGGACGTCCGGAATCAGGAAATGCCGGAAATCGATCACGAAGATGGGCACCGAGGCCAGGACCAGGAAGGTGAAACCGATCTTGAAATCCAGGGCGTATCCGCCGCCGGGTCCCAGGAAAAATCCGGCGACAAGCACGGCCAGGAATCCCGTGAGCGCCTCCACAAGGGGATATTGCGGGCTGATGCCGGCGCCGCAATTCCCGCATCGGCCGCGCAGGAGCACCCAGGAAAGGACCGGGATATTCTGGAAGGGCTTGATGCGGTATCCGCAGCCGGTGCAGCGGGACGGCGGCCAGACAACGCTTTCGCCCCGCGGCATGCGGTAGATGACCACGTTGAAGAAGGACCCGACCATGAGGCCGAAGAGGCCCGCGATGCCGAGCAGCAGGGGAGGCGGGATTAGGGAAAGGTCCACGGGGGATTATTCATTTCCGGGTGCGGAAAAGAGAAGCAAAAAACCTCCCGGTGGGGCCGCATTCAGATGCTGTAGTCATCCTGGAAAATTTTCGCCCCTTTAGGCACCGCGAAGGCGGTATCTCCCTTTCCGAGTCCCAGGCCGCCGAAATCTTCCTTGGGCAGCTCCACCTGCAGCTCGGCCCCGGCCGGGGTCATGAGGCTCACCCGCACCGACAATCCGATGGTGCGCACATGGGTGATGCGGCCCTGGATGGAGTTCGGCTGGGTTCCGTCCCGGTGCAGGGACAGCTCGTGGGGGCGCACGTACACGGGCGTGGCCTTGCCGCCGCCGGGAGCCGCTGCCGGAGCCGAACCCGGGGCGGAGAGCTCCAGGTCGCCCAGGGGCTGGCCCTGCTCCAGGCGGCTGTGGAAGATGTTCACGTTGCCGAGGAAGTGCATGACGAAGCCGTTGGCCGGATGATGGAAGATCTCCTCCGGGCTGCCGATCTGCTCCACCCGCCCCTTGTTCATGATCACCACCCGATCGGCCACTTCGAAGGCCTCGTCCTGGTCATGGGTGACGAACACGCTGGTCATCCTGAGCTCATCGTGCAGGTTGCGCAGCCACCGGCGCAGGTCCTGGCGGACCTGGGCGTCGAGGGCGCCGAAAGGCTCGTCGAGGAGCATCACCTGCGGCCTCGCGGCGAGCGCCCGGGCCAGGGCCACGCGCTGCTTCTGCCCGCCCGAGAGCTGGGAGGGGAAGCGGTCCCCGATGCCGCGGAGCTGGATTAAGCCCAGCAATTCGTCCACCCGGTCGCGGATCTCCTGCTTGGGGCGCTTCTGGATGCGCAGGGCGAAGCCGATATTCTCGCGCACCGTCATGTGCTTGAAAAGCGCGTAATGCTGGAACACGAAGCCGACGCCGCGATCCCTCACCTTGAGGCCGGAGGAATCGGTTTCGCCGAAGAGGATCTCCCCGTCGTCGGGCGATTCCAGGCCGGCGATGATGCGGAGCAGGGTGGTCTTGCCGCAGCCGGAGGGTCCGAGCAGGGCCACGAGCTCGCCATCGGGAACCTCCAGGGAGACCTGGTTCAAGGCCTGGGTGGCGTCGAAACGCTTGGTGACCTTGCGGATGGAAATCTGCATGGGGCCTATTTTTCCTATTAAACCTATTGGAATTATAGGTTAACTAATCCCGCTGATTCCGTCAAGGATAGCAATTCGGGCCGGGACCTGGCATTGCGACCCGCCTCCGACAGGGGGATTGGCCGAGTTCAGGCGGATGCGCCGGAGCGGCGGGACAGCCATTCCAAGGCCGTGGCCTCGAGGCGATTCCGCTCGTAGTCCAGGGTCAGGATATGGTTGCCGCGATTATAGGCGACCAGGGTCTTGTCCTCCGATCCCAGGGCGCCCATGAGCGCGAGGCTGCCCGCGAAATCGCTGGTCGTGTCGTGCACGCAGTGGAAGATCAAGGCGGGGCAGGTGACGTCCTTTTCCAGGCCGGAGAAATCCCGGGTGGCCTGGACGATGGACTCCATCTCCTCGGCGGGCATGGCGTGGTAGGCGATGTGCCCGGCCGCCCCTTCCGGATCGGCGATGGGTCCGCCCACGTCCTTGCCGACGAGGCGGGGCAGGGGAACGCGGCCGACCAGCCAGGCGTTGGGAAGCCCGAAGGTGCTGCCGGCGGGCTTGAGGAAGGGCGCCACGAGGACGAGGTTGGCCACCCGGCGCCGGGCGGCCAGGTTGAGGGCCAGGAGCCCGCCCAGGCTGAGGCCGCATACCGAGACCCGCTCATGCTCCATGGCCAGGCGGCCGAACGCCTCCTCGGCCTCCTCGAGATGATCCCGGAAATGCACGCCGTGGAGGGCGCGCACCGTGAGGCCGTGGCCCTTGAGGCGCGGTCCCACGCAGCGGAAGCCGGCGCCCGCCAGCTTCGCCGCCAGGAAACGCAGCTCGCGCGGCGTGGAGGTCCAGCCATGGAGGCAGAGCACGGCATGGCCGCCGGCGATCACGGAGCCGGCCGCGCCACCGGCGGGAGGGAAGTCGAAGGCCTCGGCCCCGCGGATGACCTGGGTGTCCGGGTCGCGGGGAAAGGGCTTCTCCTCCTGCAGGCGCCGCGCCACTGGAATCAGGCCTTCTTGAGGGCGGACGTCCGCTTCCCGGCCTTGCGGGCGCGGGGGGCCTTGTCGGGGTTGTTGGCGACGAGGCCCTTGGTGACGGCCGCGAAAGCCTCATCCACGGTGTCGACCACCTTGAAGAGGTTCACGTCCTCGGGGCTGATCATGCCGACGTCGGCCAGGTAGTCGAAGTCGAGCAGGCGGCTCCAGAAGGACCTGCCGTACAGCACGATCACCATCTTCTTGGTGATGCGCTCGGTCTGCACCAGAGTCAGCACCTCCATCATCTCGTCCATGGTGCCGAACCCGCCCGGGAACATCACGATGGCCTTGGCCATGTAGACGAACCAGAACTTGCGCACGAAGAAATAATGGAATTCGAAATTGAGATCGGGGGTGATGTAGGGGTTGGCGTGCTGCTCGAAGGGCAGGTGGATGTTGAGGCCGATGGACGGCCCTTTCGCCAGCCAGGCGCCCCGGTTGGCCGCCTCCATGATGCCCGGGCCGCCGCCGGAACAGATGGCGTACTGCACCTTCTGCGTCTTGTTCCAGTCGGACAGGCGGCGCGACAGCAGCACCGCCTCCTCGTAGAAGCGGGACATCTCCAGGTCGTTCTGGGCCTTCTTCAGGTCCCGCGGCGTGGCTTTCGGATCCTTCTTGACCTTGGCCAGGCGGGCCAGGGCCTGCTTCCGGGGCGGGATGCGCGCGGAGCCGAAGAACACGATGGTGTCGTCGACGCCGTAGTTCCGGAAGCGGTACTCCGGTTCCAGGAACTCCGCCAGGATGCGGATGGCGCGTCCATCCTTGTTGTGGAGGAACTCCTTGTTCATGAAAGAGAACGGCAGCATGCCTTTTTTACTCATGATCCCTTCGATTTCGGCGACTTGGGTCGCATCCTGTTGGTCCGCAAGTCTGTTAAGTCTTACATTTTTCCTCAAAAAAAACAAGCATCCCACTTTCCGCCATCCGGGTGGTAAGCTATGGCCGTGGCAAGCGAAGGCGTCCTTTCCGGGCTCGGCGGAGCCTTCCTCGTGCGGCGCGAGGACGTGATCCGGCGCGCGCAGGAACTGGCGCGCTGGCGCATCCGCGGGCTGCTGGCCCTGCTGCCGGCCCGCGAGGCCGCCACCGCCCGGTCGGGCGGGCCCCCCAGGCGCGTGGCCTACCTCTTCGCCGGGACGTACGGCGACTTCGTGCAGATCCTGCCGGCGCTGCGGCGCCTCGCGGCGGCCTTTCCCGGCGCGGACCTTGTCCTCCACGGCGGCCATGACTACGCGCGCGAGTTCTCCTCCGAGGTGCCCCGCACGCTGCGCCTCACCAGGGCGGGGGAGCCCTGGTCGTGGATCGTCTCCCGCGCCGATCTGCTCTTCACCAATGCCGTCGGCGTGTTCCGGGGGCGTTTCGATCTCATCGCGCGCCTGTGCGCGCGCCGGGCCTTCGGGTTCCGCCACGAGGAGGAGTCCCGCCGCGGCGGCTATTCGCGAACCCTCCGGCTTGACCGCGAGGTGGCCAACTTCCACGAGGAGAACCTGAAGCTACTCGACATGGCCCAGGTGCCCGACTGCTGGGGCGTGGGTCCGGGGCCGGGCTCCGGCTTCGCGGCCCACCCCGACGCCGCCCTCTCCACCGCCCCGACGGAGCCATGGGGCCGCGGGCGCGTCCTCTTCCACATCGGCAGTTCGGGTTTCAAGCGGGAGTTCGGCCTCTCCGCCTACGCCGGCCTGATCAACGGCCTCCTGTCCCACCTGGAGGACCGCAAGGTGGAGCTGCTGATGGGGCCGCGCGACGCCGACATCGCCGGCCTGGTGAAGGCCGTGTCGCGCGTGCCCGTACGGGAATACTCCGTCAACCGCCTCATCCGCCAGTTGCGCGCCTTCGAGGGCGAGATCCTCTGCTTCAACAGCTTCATGGCCCATCTCTGCCACTACCTGGGCAAGCCCGCCGTCGTCATCCACAAGGACGCCGTGCCCTACGGCTACGACTGCTCCGTCCTCCACCGCCAGATCGTGCTCTCTCCGGAAAGCGCCTGGAGCACCCGCGAAGTGCTGCTCGCCCTGGGGGTGGACGTGGAGGAGGAGAAGGGCGCCCCCGCGGATACCCGCTTCGCGCGTTCCTGACCGCCGCCGGGCCCCGGCAGGAAGTTCCCGCCGGGGGCAATTCTTACCCCGGGGAGAGGGAATTTTCCGCCGCCTTCCTGGTTCCGTCCCCGGCCCCTGCCGCAATCCATCCAGTTCGCAGGTCGGAGCCCGGATCTAGGCATGGCATGGGGGTTGCTTATTCCCGGCTGGAAGGATCACCGCGCATGTTCATCAAGGACGCATTGTTCTTAAGAACCTCCATCCCGACGGTGGGCAAGAGCCTGGACGCCTCCGCCCTGCGCTCCCGCGCCATCGCCGGCAACCTGGCGAACGTGGACACCCCTGGGTACCAGCGCATCGAGGTCGCCTTCGAGGCGGCCCTGCGGGAGGCGCTGGACGCGAAGACGCCGCAGGGCGACGCCGACAAGCCCGGCCACCTGCCCCTGGGACGTCCCGACCTGGATAGGGTGGAGGCCGTGGCCTACCGCTCCCAGGATCCGACAAGACCCGGCGAGGTCAACAACGTGGACGTGGACATCGAGATGGCCAAGCTGGCGGAGAACCAGATCCTCTTCGAATACGGGGTCAAGTTCATCAACCTGCGCAAGGCGGACATCACCTCCGCCATCAAGGGCCAGGCCGGCTGAGGAAAGGGCGGACCATGGGAATGATCGACATGTTTTCGGGGCTCTCCATCAGCGCGTCCGCGCTGAGGGCCCAACGCGTGCGCCAGAACGTGATCGCCAGCAACCTGGCCAACGCCGAGACCACCCGCGGCGCCGACGGCGGCCCCTACAGGAAGCAGTTCGTGGTGCTGCGCGAGGCCGTCCAGGAGCCCGACAAGCGCTTCCTGTTCGGGCCGGAGCGGATGAAGGGCTTCACCACCCAGCCCGACCACATGCCCATTCCCCAGGACGGCTTTCCCATCGACAAGAACAAGGTGGGCTCCGGCGTGGAGGTGGAGGCCATCCGCCAGGACACGGCGGCGCCCCGCCTGGTCTACGACCCGACCCACCCGGACGCGAACCAGGAAGGCTACGTGGCCATGCCCAACGTCAACGTGGTGACGGAGATGACGGACATGATCTCGGCCACGCGCTCCTACGAGGCGAGCGTGACGGCCATGAATTCGGCCAAGGCCATGCTCATGAAGGCGCTGGAGCTCTAGCATGGCGCTCGGAGGCATAGGCGAAGGGAGCGCATCGCCGCTGGACCGGTTCCAGCAGATCCGCGACCTGGCCAAGCGCAAGCTGGACGCGGAGGACAGCCGCACCAGGCTCGCGGAGGTGCTCAAGCGCAAGCAGGCGCAGCTCGGCGGCATCGCGCCCGACCGGCCGCAGGGGCCCCAGGCGGCGGGACGCGCCCCGGCGGCGTCCGCGGCGGGCGGGATTGCGGCGGCGGGCGGACTTTCGGCATACGGCCGCGCGAACGCGGCGGGCAAGCCGGACCCCAGGCCCGGCCTGGGCCGGCACATCGACTTGACGGCGTGAAACGGGAGGATAGGAGGGAGCCATGGCGGACCTGAACCCCATTTTCAACATCGGGCCACCGAAGGAGATCGAGATCCCCGATTCGGCCCACAAGGCCCCGGTCCGGCCGCAGGGCGGCCCGGACTTCCAGGACATGCTGAGCGGCTTCCTCAAGGACGTGAACGAGATGCAGCTCAAGGCCGACGAGAGCATCCAGAAGATGGTCTCGGGCGAGGTCAAGGACGTCCACCAGGTGATGCTGGCGGTGGGGGAGGCCAAGGTGGCCTTCAACCTCCTGCTGGAGATCCGCAACAAGACCATGGAAGCCTACCAGGAAGTCCTGAGGATGCGCGGGTGAGCCGCATGGCCCCGGCGCTACCGTCCCGCGACGGCGACTCCGGGGAGGCGCCCCGCGCCGTTCCCGCGTTCCCGCCCGAGGCGAGGGCGCGGGCCCCCCTGTCTCGTCTATCGTCCGCTGCTCCTGAAACCTTTAGCGTTCCTTTCCGCCCGCGGGCCCAAGGATCGAGGTCGCCCAGATGTCCGAATACCTGAAGACGCTCATCATCCAGCTCCGCGCCATCTGGGACAAGCTCAACGGCACCCAGAAGGCCATCCTGGTCTCCACCACCGCTGTGGTCCTGGGCGGGCTCATCGCCGTCATCGCCTGGTCCTCGTCCTCGGGCGGTCCGGGCGGGTCCGACGGCTATTCCTCCCTGTTCGTCAACCTGGAGCCCGAGGACGCGGCCAAGGTCACCGACGCCATCAAGGAGATGGGCGTGCCCTACAGGCTGGAGAACAGCGGGCGCTCGGTGACGGTGCCCAAGGACCAGCTCTACGAGGTGCGCATGCAGATGGCGCGCGTGGGCCTTCCCCAGACGGGAGGGCAGGGATACGAGATCTTCGACAAGCTCAACCTGGGCATGACCGACTTCGTGCAGAACCTGAACTACCGGCGGGCCCTGGAGGGAGAACTGTCCCGGACCATCGAGAGCCTCAACGAGGTGGAGCGAGCCCGCGTGCACGTGACCATCCCCAAGCCCTCCCTGTTCACGGAGAAGAAGGAGGAGGCCACGGCCTCGGTCATCCTCAAGCTCAGGCCGGGGAAGGATATGGAGGATCGCCAGGTGCGCGGCATCACCCACCTGGTGGCCAGCTCGGTGGAGGGGCTCAAGGCGCGGCAGGTGTCGGTGCTCGACATCCACGGCAACATGCTCACCAAGGGGTTCGCCGACAACCCCCTCGCGGAGCAGACCGATCACAACATGGTGCTCCAGAACAGCGTGGAGCGCGACCTGGAGCACAAGGTGCTGGACATCTTCCAGGGGCTGCTCGGACCCAACAAGGCGCGGGTCAAGGTCTCCGCCGAGCTCGACTTCGACCAGGTGCGGAAGACGGTGGAGTCCTACGATCCCAACACCAAGGTGATCCGCTCCCAGCAGCGGGACGAGACCGGCTCGAAGGGGGACCCGGCGCCCGGATCCTCGGCGCAGAAGGAAGGCTCCATCACCAACTACGAGTTCGACAAGACGGTGGCGCAGGTCGTCAGCAGCCCCGGCGCCCGCAAGCGCATCACCGTCTCGGTGGCCGTGGACGGCACCTACAGGACGGACAAGGAGGGCAACCGCGCCTACGTGCCGCGCCAACCCGAGGACCTGGAGAAGTTCAGCGCCCTGGTCAAGAACGCCGTGGGCTTCAAGCCCGGCAGCAAGGACGAGGTCTTCGTCACCAACGTCCAGTTCGACAACCAGTACCTGATGGAGGAGCTGGAGGAGATGAAGAAGCTCGAGCAGCGGGAGTGGATGGAGGTGGCCAAGAAGTACGGCGTGCTCGTCCTCATCGTCCTCTTCGGCCTTTGGTTCTTCCGCGGCCTGGTGAAGAACCTGGCCTCGGCCATGAACCCGCCCATGCCCAAATACGCCGGCCTAAACCTCGAGCCCGAGGAGGAGAAGGTGCCCCAGAGCGTCCAGAAGCAGAAGGACATCCTCGAAAAGGTCGAATTCATGACCCGGACCGAGCCCATCAACATCGCCAACCTCATCAAAACCTGGCTCCACGAGGAGAAAAATGGCAACAATGGGGGAGGCAAGGGCAAGAAGAAGAAGGCGGAGGCATAGGCCATGGCCGAAGAGACCGGGACGGAGACTGGGACGGAGAAGGCCGAGGGGGCGCCGGTCGCGATCGGCGGCCCCACCAAGGCCGCGGTGATGATGGTGACCCTGGGAGCGGACGCCTGCGCCCAGATCTTCAAGAGCCTGGAGGAGGAGGACGTGGAGATCCTCACCGCCGAGATCGCGCGCCTGGAGGGCATCACGCCCGAGATGCGCGAGCGCGTGCTGGAGGAGTTCCACCAGATGGCGGTGGCCCAGAAATACATCCTCCAGGGCGGAGTCGACTACGCCAAGCAGGCGCTGGAGCAGGCCATGGGGCCGCGCCGCGCCAAGGAGATCCTGGAGAAGGTCCAGTCGAGCATCCGCACCACCGGCTTCAGCCTGCTCTCGGACGTCGATCCCACCCAGCTCGTCAACTTCATCCAGAAGGAGCATCCCCAGACCATCGCGCTGCTGCTCGCCCACATGGACGCCTCCATGGCCGCCCCCATCCTCTCCTCGCTTCCTCAGGAGCTGCAGGTGGACGTGACCACCCGCCTAGCCACCATGCAGAGCGTGTCCCCGGACGTGCTGGAGCAGGTCGAGGAGGTGCTGGCCCAGCAGATGAAGAGCCTCTTCGGCGGCAACGTCTCCGAGGTGGGCGGCGTGAAGTTCGTGGCCGAGATGCTGAACCAGGTGGACCGCGGCGCGGAGAAGAACATCCTCGGCAACCTGGAGCGCGAGAACCCGGAGCTGGCCACCGAGATCAAGAACCTCATGTTCGTGTTCGAGGACATCATGCTGCTCGACGACCGCGGCATCCAGCGCATGCTGAAGGAGGTCGACACCAAGGAGCTGGCCCTTGCCCTCAAAGGCGCCAGCGAGACCGTGGCCGACAAGTTCTTCAAGAACATGTCCAGCCGCGCCTCCGAGATGATGCGGGAGGACATGGCCTTCATGGGCCCGGTCCGCCTCAAGGACGTCGAGGGCGCCCAGCAGCGCATCGTCGACATCGTGCGCCGCCTCGAGGACGACGGCGAGATCGTCATCTCCGGCCGCGGCGGAGAGGACGAGGTGGTCGTCTGAGGCCCGCCTTGTCCCAGGATCCCCGCAAAGCCCCCGGCGCCAAGGGCGCCGACCAGCCCGCCCCGGACGGCCCCGCCCGGGTGGTGAAGCCCGGCGACTGGGGCGCCGTGAACGACGGCGCCATGCGCGGGTTCACCCTGTCCACGTTCTCCGTGCCCGGCCGCGCCGCGCCGAAGCCGGATCCGGCCGAAGCCCGCATCGCCGACATGGAGCGGAAGCTGAAGCGGGCCGAGGAGGCCCACAAGGAGGCCCTGCGCAAGGCCGCCGAGGAGGGCGAGGCGCGCGCCGCCGCCGCCGGGGCGAAGGGGCGCGAGGAAGGCCGCAAGGAGGGGGAGCGCGTCGCCGCCGAGCGCTACGCCAGGAGCGTCGAGGAGCTCCGCAAGGGCGTCCGCGGCGTGCTGGAGGCCCTGTCAAGGGAGAAGGCCGCGCTGTTCCTGGGCTACGAGGGCGAGGCGGTGGCCCTGGCCGCCTCCGCCGTCAAGCGCGTGTTCGAAGGGCTGGCCGACGGCCATGCGGAGGCGGTGCTGCCGCTGCTGCGCAAGGCGGTGGCCGCCCTGGGGGAGGTCTCCGCCGTCACCCTCAAGATCAACCCCGCCGATTTCCGGGTCATCGACGAGAACCGATCCTTCTGGATCCCGGTGGAGGCCGGCCTCAAGGACATCCGCATCGTCCCCGACGGGCGCATCCCGAAGGGCGGCTGCCTGGTGGAAAGCGACGCCACCTCCGTGGAGATGCGCGCCGAGGAATTGGGCGAGCGCATCGGCGAGGCCCTGGCCCAGGTCTTCGAGGCCAAGGCCAGGGCCGCGTCCGGGACGCCGTCCGAAACGGATCCGGATGCGGAACCGGCCGCGGATACCGCCTCGGCGCCGGCACCGGAAGCCGCGACCGTCGCCGGCGCGGAAGTCGCGCCTAGCGAAGAAGCCGAAGCGGTACCGGCGGACGCCGCGGGCCTGCCGCAGGATGAGGCCGGCGGGGACTCCCCGGAGGCCGACGAGGCCGCTCCGGACGCCGACGACTCCATGCCGCCCGTGGCGGAGGGCCGGCCTTGACGGAACATCCCGGCGCGGCCGGCGGGGCATTCGCCGATTATGCCCGCGCCCTCGACGACGTCTGCCTGGCCCCGATCCGCGCCAAGATCGTCCAGGTCATCGGCCTGGTGATGGAGACTTCCGGCATCTCGGCCAGCCTGGGGGAGATCTGCACCGTGCACGACGGCCCGCGGATGGTGGGCCGGGCCGAGGTGGTGGGGTTCCGCCGCAAGGCCACCTTGCTCATGGCCCTCGGCAGCCTGGACGGCCTGCGTCCCGGCATGGAGGTGATGGCCACCGGCAGCGTGTTCCGCATGCGCCTGGGCCCGGCCCTTCTGGGCCGCGTCCTGGACGGGCTGGGGCGGCCCATCGACGGGAAGGGCCCCCTGCTCCTGCCCGACGCCGGCAACATCAACGCCGATCCGCCCAACCCCCTGCACCGCCGCCGCATCCGCGAGCCGATGGCCACCGGGGTCCGCGCCATCGACGGCTTCCGCACCCTGGGGAGGGGCCAGCGCGTGGGCCTGTTCGCCGGCTCCGGGGTGGGGAAGAGCGTGCTCCTCGGCATGATAGCCCGCAATTGCCAGGCGGCCGTGAACGTGATCGCCCTGATCGGCGAGCGCGGCCGGGAGGTGAAGGAGTTCATCGAGAAGGACCTGGGCTCCGAGGGCCTGGCCCGGTCGGTGGTGGTCGTCGCCACCTCGGACCAGCCGGCCCTGGTGCGCCTCAAGGCCGCCCAGGTGGCCACCACCATCGCCGAATACTTCCGCGACCGGGGCGAGGACGTGATGCTGATGATGGACAGCTCCACGCGCCTGGCCATGGCCCAGCGCGAGGTTGGCCTGGCCGTCGGGGAG
>CBILQL010000056.1:0-12937 GCA_966238865.1 uncultured bacterium | reverse complement strand
AAGGCCGGCGTCGCCCTCAAGGAAACCGCCAAGAAGGCCAAGCTGAAGTGAGACGGAAACTATTCCCAAGGCGCTTTGCGCCAAGGGAATAGTTTCTCGCCGGATGATTTGACACGGAAACCATTCCAAGGCGCTCCGCGCCAAGCGAATGGTTTCTCGCCGGCTCTCCTCGCTTGCTTCCACAAGCTCGGAGCTCCCACCGAGCTGGAAGCTGCGGCGGGAGTGGAGGAGTCAAATAGAGGATTGCCGGCGTTGTCGTCGGTAAGGCGAAAAATCCCCCGGGCCCTGGTCCGGGGGATTTTTCTTTTCGGGGCCGGCGGTTGCTATTTTTCTGGGATGACTTCGAATCCCGGGCCCGAGGGCCCCTGGACCGTGGGGCGCATCCCTTTCCTGGTCTGCGCGCCGTTCTTCCACTCCACCCTGGCCGGCGCCGAGGGTGTCCGCTTCGTGGACGGGCCGCCCAGCGCCCAGAACCGGGAGCTGCGCGCCGGGCGCATCGATTGCGCGCCCTCCTCCAGCATCGAATACGGACTGCGCCACCGGGAATACAAGCTCTTCCCGGGCATCTCGACCTCGAGCCGCATGGAGATGAAGAGCGTCCTGCTCCTGTCCCGGCATCCCTGGGAGGAGCTGGGCGGGCGATCGGTGGCCCTGTCGCCGGACAGCGACACCTCCAACCTGCTGTTCAGGATCCTGTGCTCCCGGCGCTTCCGCGTGAAGCCCGAGATCAACGTCGACGGTTCCGTGCCCGAGGGCACCCTGGCGGCCGCCCTGTTCATCGGCGACAAGGCCCTGACGGAATCCCTGTCGGGCCGCTGGCCCCACCGCTACGATCTGGCCGACGTCTGGGCCAGGTGGCAGGGGCTGCCTTTCTCCTTCGGATTGTGGATCGTGCGACGGCAGTCCCTGGTCGAGCGTCCGCGGGGCGCCGCGCGTTTCCACGCCCTGCTGCTCGAGTCCCTGGCCGCCTTCCGCGCGGATCCCGGCAAGTCCCTGATGCTCGACTTCTACCAGACGGCCGACTACGGCTTCTCCTCGGAGCATGCGGAATCCCTGGAGCGCTTCTACCGCCTGGCCTTCCAGGAAGGATACCTTCCGGAGATGCCGGCGCTGGATTTCGCGGAGTTCTGAGAAGCAGGATTTCCAGGGAGCGGTGATTTAAGGGGGGGGCTGGCGACAGCGATTCCCTGCCATCCTTCACGACTTCGCAGCCTCCGCCCTCTGCGACCCGGCGAACTCTTCGAAAGCGTCCAGCAGGAATTTACGGACCGCGTCGGGGTGCGAGACGGTGATGAGGTGGTTCCGGCCCGGGACCACCTGGAGTCCGGGCGGCCGGCCGTTTAGCCGGATGAGCCAATCGTCCTGGGAATGGATTTGGCGGACGGGGACGCCGGGATCGCAGCCTCCCCAGGTGCGGATACGGTCCGGCAGGTCGCGCAGCAGGGACGGCGGGAAGGCGGTCATGATATCATTGAGCAGCGCCTGGCCTTCGGGAGTGAGCATCTTCTGCCGCTTGAGCACCCAGGGGATGAGGCGGAAGATTCGGTGGATGAAGGCGTCCGGGGCGAAGCGGGCGATGCGGCTCCAGATCAGGAAGCGTTTGCGGATGTGTCGGGGGTGGTCGGCGGATGCGATGAGCATCGCGCCCCGGGTCTTGATGGCCTTGGCGATTTCCAGCCCCAGCATGCCTCCGAAGGAGATTCCGCCCACCACGTCGTCGGGACCCACTCCCATGCCCCGGGCCATGCGCAGGGCGTAATCCTTGAGAGTCTCGCCCGGCAGGATTGGGATCAGGTCGTACAGGACGAAGCGGTCCGAAGGGAGCTTCAAGGGGTCGAAGGCCCGCTTGTCCAGGGCGAATCCGGTGATGAGGTGGAAACGCATGCCCAATAAAGTATATGCTTTTGTTTTTTTATCTTTGGAGAGGACGCCCGGTTCGAGGCGCCTGCTCCGGAGAGCGGGAGAACTGCCCCATGCAATGCCGTGAATGTGGATTCCAGATCGCCGTTCCCGCCCTGTTCTGCCCGTCCTGCGGAGCGCGCCTTGTAATGGCCGATCCCAATACCGGCGCTGACCCCGGCGCCGTGCAAAGCCCTTCCTATCTCGACATGGACGCCACCCGCGCCCAGCCCACCATCCCTCCCGCGGCGAGGCCGCCCCGTCCCGCCCCGCAAGCAGGCGCTTCCGCCCCGGTCCGCCCTTCCGCGGACGTCCGGCCCGGCCCGGCGGCTCCTCCGCGGCCCGCGTCGGCTCCGGCCGCCGGTTCCGCCGCCCAAGCCGTTCCGCCGGGTCCGAACGGCGCTGCGCCCGGCGCCATGGCGCCCCTGTCCCATCCTTCCTCGGCAGGCGAGGCGGTTCCCATCCAGTCGTCCGGCAGGAACCCGTCGGCCCAGTCCGCGGGCGCTGTCGTGCCGGGCAAGACCGCTGCGCCCCGGAAGGCCCTGCCCCAGCCCGGGGACATCCTGGGCGGGCGGTACCGGCTGGAGAAATTCCTGGGCCAGGGAAGCCTCAGCAACGCCTATCTGTGCCGCGACTCCGCGAACGGCAATCGCGAGGTGGTGATCCGGGCCATGCATGCCCGCAAGGCCGCCGAGCCCGGACTGGCGGACAGTTACCTGTTCCTGGCCGATTCGGTGTCCAAGTACTCGCATCGCGGCATCGCCCGCATCTTCGAGTCGGGACGCATGGGGGATACGCCCTATTACGCCATGGAATGGGTGTCCGGGACCCCCCTGCGCATGTGGCTGATGGAGCGCCTCACCTTCGACAACCGGGTGCTGCCCGGGCTCGGGATAGTGCTCGGCCTGATCGACGTCTTCGAGGCCATCCACGAACGGGGGTGCTACGGCTGCCTCAAGCCCGAGAACGTGTTCGTCGGACTGGGCGGTCCCGTGGTCATGGACTTCGGCGTGGTGGGCTTCCTGACTCCCCAGGAGTTCGAGTTCAATTCCTATGCCCGCCGCTACCTGCCCTACATGGCCCCGGAGCTGCGCCAGGATTGGAGCAACCTCATCCCGCACAGCGACTTCTACAGCCTCGGCGCCATCCTCTACGAGGTGCTGACCGGCCGGTCGCCCTCCACGCCGCTCAGGCTGCCCAGCGCGATGAGCGACCGCTTCGGCATCGAGGCGGACGAGGTCGTCCTCAAGGCCATGGCGCAGAAGCCCCAGGATCGCTTCGGCACCCTCGAGGCTTTCCGGGCGGCCGTGGAGTCCCTGCAGGCCGCCCTCCTGGGCGCGCATCCCCAGCCCCAGCCCGGCAACGAAGGGAGCCGGACCATACGGGTGGCTTCCGATGCCAATACCGTGCTCAATCCCGACGAGAACTTCGCCACTCCCGCCCACTTGGCGCCGCCCCTGCCCGAAGCAGCCTCCATTCCCGAAGAGTCCTCCCAGGACAGCATTCCCGCGGCGGGTCAGGCCGGGTCTTTGAATGGGAACATCTGGTCCCGGGAGCCGGCCGGCGGACCGGCCTCCGACCCGTCCGGGATGCTCCATGCACCCGGCGAGGAAGCCCCGGAAACCTTGGGATTCGCCGCCGGGAAGACGGCGGAAGACCTCGGAAATCCATACACGGGCGAAGCGCCTGACGTGGAGGGAGCGATGCGCTCCGACTTCCCGGAAGGGGACGACGTCGGCGGGACTCCCGGCGAAGGCCGCGGGGTCGAGGCTGCCCATGCCCATGCCATGCGTCGCGTCACCCACAGTCCGCGGGGCGCCTTCCCCGACGGCGAGCTGCCCGCTCCGGCGGAGGGCGGGCTGCGTCCCCTGTCCCAGGCGGTCAACTGGGAGGGGCTGGCCGACCAGGTCCAGGCCGTTCCGGACGCGGAGGCGGAGCCCAAAGAGGAACCGGTGCCGGCCTGGCTCTGGATCTCCATCGCCTTGGCAGGCTGCTCCATGGTGATCCTATCCGCGTATTTCGGGCTCCTGCTGCCGCGCTGATGCGCGCCATGCTACACTGAATCGGAATGGACATTCGCATCGATGACGTTGCGGGGATGGCCCATGGCGAAAGCCGGGTCTTCGAGTTCCCGCGCAAGGGCCGGTCCGCCCAGGGTTTCCTCATCCGCAGCAGGGACGGGTTCCGCGCCTACCTCAACCAGTGCTGCCATTGGCCGGTCCCCCTCGACATGGGCGACGCCGATTTCTTCCACCCCGGAGTAGACCGTATCTCCTGCAAGACCCATGGGGCCTGCTATCGCCTGGAGGATGGCTACTGCGATTACGGCCCCTGCGTCGGCGCCCGCCTGGAGGCCTTCACCGTGGTTTCCACGGGAAATTCGGCCATCGTCACCGTTCCCGATTGAGTTGTTTGGGGCGCCCGCAGCCGCCTCTTGATCCATCCCCGGGTCAGACTGTACATTTGTGCAGTAGGCGCATAGCCGGAAGGGAAACGACCGCCGCCATGGATGATTGGATGCCTGGAATCGCCGGAACGAGGATGCCCCAATCCCCGACCGGCACGCGGGAAGCCCCCTGGAAACCCCTGGAGAACCCGCCCGATCTCTCGCGTTTCGGGCTTTTCGTGGGCACCTCGGGCTTCCACTACGGGGATTGGGCCGGCGCCTTCTACCCGCCCGGCGGATCCCGTAACGGGGATGTGTACCCCTTCTACCAGATGTACTTCTCCTTCCTGGAGGTCAACCACACCTTCCTGCGCGAGCCCGAGCTGGCCCATTTCGCCGAGCTCGAGCGGCGCAGCCGGCCGTCCATGCGCTTCTCGGTGATGGCGCACCGGGACGTGTCCCAGAAGGGGACGTGGGACGCCGCGGAGGGACGCTCCCTCATGCGCCGGCACGCGGCCGCCGTGACGCCCCTGGCGGAATCGGGGCGCTTCCACTCCTTCCTCATCCAGCTCGATCACCGCCAGGAGCGCAGCCGCAAGGTGCACGATTACCTGCTGGCCACGGCGTCGGCGGCGGTGGAGGAGGGCCTGGACGCGCATGTCGAGTTCCGCAACCGCACCTGGCACCAGGAGGCGGTGCTGCGATCCCTGCAGGACGCCGGCATCGGAGTGTGCAACCCCGATCTGCCGGCCCTCCTGCCCGGCGCCTTCCCGCTGCGGGCCTATGCCACCACCGCCAAGGGCTATCTCCGCTACAGCGGCCAGAACGCGGCGGCCTGGGACGACGATGCGGCGCGCCGCCCGGCGCATGCGCCGCAGGAGGGGCCCGTCCGCCGCGATTCCCGCTACGATTACCTGTATTCCCTGGAGGAGGTGGAGGCGCGCATCCCTGGGCAGTTCGCCCTGCTGCGCAAGACCGGGGCGGTGGCCGTCGTCTACCGCAACCACGCGCGCGGCCATGCGGCCCTGAACGCGGTGCAGAACCTGTTCCTGGCGGAGCGGGGGCTGACTGAGCACTAGGGTTTATCCGGGGGGAAATCCCTTTCCGGGACGATCTCGCGCTCGAAGAAGAGGCATACCGATTCCATCAGGGCGTCGGTTTCCGCGCGCAGGAAGACCCAGCCCTGATCCCACCATTTCTCCACCTCGCGCTCGATGACTTCGGCCATGCGGTCGGGCTTCCAATCGGGCGGGATCGGTATCAGGGATTCGCGGCGTTCCTTCACCGCTTCATTATACGGTACCGGCCGCCCGTAAGCACCAGGGCCCGTCCGGCCCAATCGCGGGCCGGAGGCGGCTCGCGATGGAACTGACCGAGCGCTAGGCCGGATTCCCGCCTGGCGGCGGCTTCAGCTTCTCCGCCGCGTTCTCGATGGGGCCCTTCTCGGCGGCGGGTTTGGTGCCCGGGGGATCGCGCAGGATTGCGCTGATTTTCCCGGTGCGGTATCCCACCATCCGGTTCAGGCGCAGCTCGTCGGCGAAGATCTCCTCGAAGATGTTCCAGATGGCCAGGAACAGGGCTGCGATGACGGGGCCGATGATGAAGCCGGGCAGGCCGAAGGCGCCTAGCCCGCCCAGGGTGCTGAGCAGCACCAGCAGGTCGTGCATCTTGATGTCCTTGCCGACGAGGACGGGCCGCACCAGGTTGTCCGCCGAACCGATGACGGCCGCCCCGACGAAGGCGACGATGCCGGCCACCAGGAACTTGCCCTGGATGAGGAACATCACGGCCACGGGCAGCCAGACGATGGCGGTGCCCACGGCGGGGATGATGCTGCCGAAGATCATCAGGGTGCCCAGGAACACCGGGGAGCGCATGCCCACGGCCCAGAACAGGACGGTGCCGATGAGGCCCTGGAGGACGCCTATGACCAGGATGCCCTTGAGCGTCCCCTTGCTGACGGACACGAACTTGTCGATGAGGATGCGCTCGTATTCGTCCTTGAGCGGCGACCAGCGGATGAGCCGCTGGACGAAGCGCGGCCCGTCCACGTAGAAGTAGAACATGATGAAGAGCATCAGGAAGAAGTTGAGCAGGTTGCCGGCCACCTTCAGGGAGATGTCCGCGCTGTTCTTGAGCACGAACTGCCCGGCGTTCTGCAGACCGCTGAAGGCCATCCCCGAGAGATCCTTGGGATTGACTCGCTCGAGCATGCCCGGGAAGCGCTCGCGCAGCCAGGTGAGGATGCCCTCCAGCTTGCCGCGCCAGGTGTCCACCTCCAGCCCGGTGAAGAAATGGACGGCCTCCTGGTAGGCGACGGTGGCCAGGGCCCCCAGGGGCAGGATGAGCACCAGCAGCAGCGCCAGGAGGGTGAGGAGCGCGGACAGGATGTTGCGCTTCGTCTTCGCGAGCAACCAGGCATAGGCGGGATAGGTGAGGCCGGTGAGCACGGCGGCCAGGAAAATCGGCATGATGAAATTGCGCAGCAGGTAGACGAAGGCGGCGGAAACGACCAGCAGATAGAGCAGGAAAGAGGCTTTCTGGAATGCCGTGCTGTCGCCGTTTTCGGAAGCGGGTTCGCTCATGGGTCGAAAAAGTAGCTTTTGGCGGCGGGTGCCGGCTTATTAGATTTTGTGGCATGCAGCAGCCCACACCGAAACTCCGGGAGGCGTCCCGACCGGTCGATTTCGTGAAGCAGGTGGGACGCGGAAAGACCCTGTCCCAGGACCTCGATTCCGAGGCGGGTCTCAAGGCCTTCTCCCTGCTCCTCGACGGAGCCTTCGCCCCCGCCCAGTTCGGCGCCTTCCTCCAGGCCCTGCGCATCAAGGAGCTGACCCAGGAGGAGCTCGACGCCCTGGCTTCCGTCTTCCGGGCGCGCATGCCCGCCCTGGCGCCCCTGCGCGGCGCGCGCACCTTGGTCCTCAACCTGGCTTCCGACACCGGCCGCAAGGGGGGGCTGGCCTCGCTGCTGGCCGCCGCCCGCCTGCGCCGCTTCGGCGTGGGCGTGGGAATGGTGCGCAGCGCCCCGGTGCTGTCCGGGAACGCCGCCTCCTTCGACAGGACCCTCTAGCTGGCCCGCCGGTCGGCCCCGGGCTTCGGCGTGCCGGTCCCGCCGGTTCTGCCGGCACCGGAAGGCGCGGCCGGCACGGCCGACACGGCTGGAGCGGCCGGCGCGAATGGAGCGGCTGGAGCGACGGTTCCGGACTCCCTCGTCGCAGACTGCGCCGGGCTGGTCCGGGGCCTCGGGGCGATGGCCGGCCTGCGCGGCGAGCTCGGCTTCCGATCCTGCCTGCATACGGCGGAGAAGCTGGTGAACCCCTGGCCCGCCTCGCCGATGCTGCTGGGCATCTCCCACAAGCATTACGCCCTGCGCATGGCTTCCACCATGGCCTCCCTGGGGCTCGAAGGACGCATCCTGCTGGGCAACCACGGAACCGTGGACCTGGTGCTCCACAAGGAGACCGAGATGGTGGCGGTACGGGGCGGAGACATCCGCGAGGAGAGCGTGTCTCCGGCCGTGCTCGGCCTGGCCCTGTCGCCGGATGTGTACAGCCTGGGGAAGTTCGGGGAATGGGACGGCTGGCTCGCCGACCCCGAATCGCCGGGCGGCGCCGCCCTGGAGCAGGCCATCCTCTACCACCTCGCCGTGTTCCTGTGGGCGTCGGGAGCCGCTCCCGATCCGGAGGCCGGCCTCAGGGCCGCCCGCGGCGCGGCCTAGAATCGGATTGGCCCAAGCCTCCCGTCGCCAGCGACTCGCGAGCGGAACGGGCCGGCGGCCGGGTATCGGCGGCTTCCGGCGGCCGGCATTTGGTGCTATTTTTCCGTGACCACCACCGGGAGACGGATCCGACATGGAAGGCGCCCAGAAGAAGAAGGCCGGCAAGGCGGCGGGCCGCGACGGCGGGTCCGCGGCCGGGATCGAGGGCGGCGGCGCGCGCGCCGTCCTGGAAGGCACGCCCATGCAGGCCATCCGCGAGGTGTTCGGATACCTGCGCCGCTACCGCAACCAGATCTTCGTCCTCAAGATCGACGATTCGCTGGCGAGCAAGCCCCTGTTCTCGCTGCTGGTCAAGGACATCGTCCTGCTCCAGCAGGCCGGCATCGGGGTGGTGCTGGTGCCGGGCGCCAAGCACAGCATCGACAAGGTGCTCAAGACCTACCGGGTGGATTCCCGCATGCACGGGGACGTCCGCATCACCACCGAGGAGGCCATGCCCCTGGTGAAGCTGGGCGCCTCCAACGTGACCAACGTGCTCATCTCCCTGCTCTCCGAGAACGGCGCCCACGGCGTGATCGGGAACTGGGTGCGGGCGCGCGCCATCGGGGTCCTGAACGGCGTGGACTACAAGCACACGGGCCGGGTGGAGAAGGTGGACGTGCAGCTCCTGCGCAACATGCTGGACGACCGCCTCATCCCCATCGTCCCGAACATCGGCTGGAACCTGGTGGGCAAGGACTACAACCTGAACAGCAGCGAGCTGGCCGTGGCCGTGGCCAAGGCCCTCAAGGCCACCAAGCTCTTCTTCATCGGCACCGATCCGGGCGTCCCGGTGGTTCCGGAAGCCGACTTCGCGGACGCGGGCGAGCGCGCCTCGGGATACTTCTCCAACCTCGACATCGAGGAGGGCGGCATCCTGCTGTCGCGCTTCGAGTCCAGCCTCCGCTCCGATCAGCGGGAGATAGTGGCCCTGGCCCTCGACGCCTGCGCCTCCGGCGTGGACCGGGTCCACCTCGTGGACGGATCCCGGGACGGCATCCTGCTCCAGGAGGTGTTCTCCTCCGCCGGGCGCGGGACCATGTTCTACGCCAACCAGTACGACAAGATCCGGCCCGCCCACCCGGAGGACCTGCCGGAGCTCCTGCGCATCATGCAGCCCTACGTGAACGCCGGCATCCTCGTCCAGCGCAGCGCCGAAGAGGTGGCGTCGGAGCTCGAGAACTTCTCGGTGTACAAGATCGACGACACCCTGCACGGCTGCGGCGCCCTGCGCCCCTATCCGGACGGCAGCGCCGAGCTCTACGCCCTGGTGGTGGACTCCAACCACGTGGGCCAGGGCACGGGACGGAAGCTGGTCTCCTACCTGCTCGCCAAGGCCCGCAAGACCGGCCTCAAGCGGGTCTTCCTGCTCACCACCCAGACCAGCGACTTCTTCATGCACAACGGGTTCCGCGAAGCGCCGCTGACGGCGCTGCCCCCGGACCGCCGGGCCGCATACAACCCGGAGCGCAACAGCCGGGTGCTTTCCGTCGACTTGTGAGCGGGTTCCGGCGCCGGCCCTGAGGCCGGCTGCGGGGTTCCTGCATCGCGCCGCCGCGCGGGCGGCGGGCCCCGGCTTCAGCCCGCCGTGGTGCGTTCCCAGCGGCGCTCGAGCTCTCGCCGCACGCCTTCGGCGGTGCGGGCCGCGATGCGCGGGATGATGTGGCTCCAGTCCTCGCTGCCCTTGCCGCCGTCCTCGACGATCAGCCTGCCGCCTGTCAGGAAGTCCACCCGCACCGTCGCCGCCTTGCCTGCGCCGGCTTCGCCGCGGATTCCGCGCGCATCGGATGCGGGTTCGTCGTCGAGGACCACCAGCACCTCGGTTACCGACATCCGGTGGAGCCTCAAGGCGGCCGTCAAGGCGTCCGCCGCCTGCCGCGCCGTCTCGGAAGCCACTCCCTCGTTCCTCACCTGATACCGGGTCTCCATTCGCGCATCCTCCGTTCACCCGGTTCTGTCCGGGCGTTCCGGTAAAATTCGTATTGCCGGACCCGCCGGCGGAAAAAAAATCTCCCGATACCGGGAGTCCGCGCGGCGATCCTACCTATCGATTATACCATGCGCCGGGGTGCGCTTGCCTTGAGCTTATAGTCCCAGGACCACCAGGACCACAAGCTTCCCGGGAGGATTCGCAGCTCCGGAAGCGGGCGAAGCGGCCGGGCCGGGGGCGTCTACCGGACTTCCCGTTCCAGCACCGAGACGATGAAGCGCTCGAGGCTGATGGGGTAGAAGCGGGGCTGGGGGCACCAGATCACCCCCATGTTGATGACCTCCGCCCGCGCCAGCTCGTTCAGCACCCGCTGCAGGACCTCCTGGTCCGGTTCGGGCAGCTCTTCGACGGTGAGTTGCTCGTTGCGGATGCGGTGGTTGCGGCGGAAGGCGGGCGAAAAATTCGGCCCGGCGAAGGCGAACACGCGGCTCACGATGCTGCGGTCCATGAACGGCTCGGATTCGGGGAAGATCTCGGAGAACCGCTCGTCGTCGGGGCTGATGGAGACCACCAGCTTGGGGCTCACCGAGATCTTGCCGGTGAGCTTGAGGGATCCTTGCGCCACGGAGGCGTCGCCGTCCCCGCCGCCGCTGCCGTCGTTGGGACCCACCAAGGTGAAGGGGAGCGTATGGTAGCCTGCGACGATGCCGGTGATGGGTACGCGCTTCACCGCCGTCATGGCGTAGATTCGTTTCAGCCGCTCCGGATCGGCGTTCTCGAACAGGCGGGACATGGTTCCAATCTACATATTTCGATCCGGCGGCCCGGCCGGCAGGAAGGTCTCCCAGGCGGACCCGCGCCTGTCTTCGCGGTAGCTCACTGCGCCATGGGCGGTCGTGAGGAAGAGGCGCGCGCCCGCGCGCCGGAGGGTCTCGAGATTGCCGCGGCCCGGATGCCCGAAGCGGTTCTTCCGCCCCGCGGAGAAGACCGCGCACGGCGGCTCCAGCGCCGCCAGGAAGGACAGGTCGGTGGTGCGGTCGCTGCCGTGATGGGGAACCTTGAGGATGGCGCCGCGGAGCCCGGGAAGCCCGCGCGCCATGAGGCGCGCCTGCGCGTCGCGGCCCATGTCGCCGGTCAGGAGGATGCGGCCCCGCGGCAGGCTCAGCAGGCAGACGAGGGCATTGTCGTTGCGCTCCCGGAAGCGCGCTTCCGGCTCCGGCGAGAGGACCTCGAGGCGCGTCTCCCCCCGACGGTACAGGGTGCGGCCCGCGCCGGCCTCCCGCCAGGGGATGCCGCGCGCGGCCAGGGTGCGGCGCATCTCCCGCCAGGCCGCGGCGCCGGAACTGTCGCCGTTGCCGACCACCGCCCCGATGGGGATGCGTTCCGCCAGCCACGCCAGGCCGCCGAAATGGTCCAGGTCGGGATGGGTGATCACGGCCAGGTCCAGCCGGGCGATCCCGGAGGCCCGCAGGTAGGGGAGGATGGCCTCGCGCCCGGTCCCCGGAGGGCCCGCGTCGACGAGGATGTCGGCGCCGGGCAGGCGGAGCACGACGGCGTCTCCCTGGCCCACGTCCAGGAAGACGGTCTCGGCGGGCCTGCGCCAGGCGTCCCAGGCCGCGAGCGCCGCCCAGCGGCCGGAGAAGGCGCACAGGCCGAGCAGGACCAGCAGCCGCCCGCGCCCGCGGAGCTGCGCGAAGGGGAAGAGCAGCAGCAGGAGGAGCAGCAGCAGGCTCCATCCCCAGGACAGGGCTTCCGCGGGCATGCACGAGCCGGGCAGCCGGGCCAGGCCCTTGATGATCGCGGCCAGCAGGCCCGCCAGCACCCCGGCGCTCTCGCCGAGGCAGGGACCCAGGAGCGGCAGGGGAGAGAGGAGGAGGGCCAGGCAGCCCGCCGTCAGCATGGCGGTGCTCAACCCCACGGTGGCCAGGTTGCCGGCGACCGAGGTGGGCGAGACGGCATGGACGGTGGCGGAGAGCAGGGGGAGCAGGCCGAGGAAGATGACCAGGCTCAGGGCCGCGTTGGACCAGGCATATCCGGCCGCGGTCCGCAGGACGGCTGGCAGGCGCCGGCCCAGGCCCGCCAGGGCGCGCGACAGGGTGCGGGAATACAGGATGAGGAGGAAGGTGGCCCCGAAGGAGAGCTGGAAGCCGAGATTCAGGATCTGCCAGGGCATCCACAGCAGGCAGGCGCAGGCGGCCAGGGCCAGGTTGTTGACGCCGCGGGCCGGCCGCTCCCAGAAGACGGCGGGAAGGGAGCAGCCGAACATGAGGGCGCTGCGGACCACTGAGATGGAGGCGCCGCATACCGGGACGTAGGCCGCGACGACGAGGCCCGCCAATGCGAAGGCCGCCTTGCGGGGGAGCCGCAGCAGGGAGAAGATCTGGAGCAGGATCAGCGCCAGGAGGCCGATGTGCTCCTGCCCCTCTTTCGGACACCCTCGGACATTCCCGGACATCGCCGGACATCAAGCAGGCCAAGGAGGCCACCCGGCAGTTCTTCGCCGCCGAGACATCCTCGGACATTGCCGGGCATTCCGAGACCGAGGAATCGTCACGCCGGCGTCACACGCTCATTTCTCAGATTTCCGAGGCCCTTTCGCGCCTCCCGGCCTCTGACCTTGAGGCCCTGACCCGCGCCATCGCCGCCCTGAACCAGGGCCGCGAAAAGGGGGTCGCGTGAAGTCCATTTGGCAGGCCGGCGGTTATGCAGATCGCCGATCCCCCTGGAACCATACCCGCCAGGGAACCGGCCTGCCATCCACAATGCGGGCCGGGGCTTTGTTGTCGCCCTGCGCAACCCATGGCGAGCGGGAAACCGCGGCCCCTGGCCCGCAGAAGTTCAGCCCCCCGGCCGGCCCGACGGGACCGGCAGCAGTCCCTATTTCGGCCTCGGACAAATACCACGGGTGCCGACAACGCTTCCTGCCGTGGTCAAGGAAGCGCCATGGCGAAATGGGTGCGCGGGG
>CBILQL010000055.1:0-12943 GCA_966238865.1 uncultured bacterium | reverse complement strand
GGTCCTGCCAGGTCTGGGCGCTCACCAGGTTGCCGTCACGGACGCACTGGCGCGTCACGAAGGTGCCGCCGCAGGCCTCGAGCTCGCAGCGCACATGCTCATAGCAGGTGGCGCGGCGGCCCTTGGCCAGGCCGGCGCCGGTCACGAGCTGCAGGCCGTGGCAGATGGCGAACAGCCACTTGCCGGCGGCGTCGAAGTCGCGGAGCAGCGCGCGGACCTTCGGGTCGTTGCGGAGGTATTCGGGGGCGCGGCCGCCGATGAGGATGACGCCCTCGTAGTCGGAAGCCTTGGCCTCCGCGAGGGTGATGTCGGCCTTCATCTTGTAGCCGGGGCGCTCGACGTAGGTGTCCCAGCCCTCTTCGAAGTCGTGCATGACGAGATTGATCACGCGCTTGCTGGGCGCGGCCAGCACGGGCTTGAAGTCGGCTTCCTGCAGCCTGTGGTAGGCGTACAGGGTCTCGTAGGACTCGCCGCCGTCGCCGGTGATAATCAGGATCTTCCTTTCCATTCTTTCTCCTTTTCTGGGTGTTCGAGGTGCTTCTGTCGGAAAGCCTTGGGCGTGAGGCCCGTATACTTGTGGAAATGGTTCGAGAAATGGCTGCTGTCGTAGAAGCCGGTCTCGCGGCTCACCTGGGCGACGGACAGCCGGGTCAGGGCGAGAAGCTGGCGCGCGGCGTCGAGGCGGATGCGCTGGATGTAGCGCACCGGCACGTCGCCGTATTCCTGCTTGAACTTCCGCTCGAACTGCTTGACCGAAAGCGAGGCCATCGCCGCCAGGGCCGGGATCTCGATCTTCTTGGCGTAATTGGCCATGATATAGTCGATGACGGCCGGCATGCGCAGCGCCTGATCGAGGGGAGCCTTGGCCTTCTTGAGGTAGCGGCATAGCCCCTCGATCCCCTGGATTTCGCCGTCGGGGCCGCGGAGCGGGACCTTGGTGGTGGCGAACCAGTCCGCGGACCGGTCCTTGCGGATCACGAGCTCGATCTTGTTGGCCACCGGCGGCAGACCGCGCATCACCCGCTCATCGTCCTTCACGTAATGCTCGGCCAGGAACCTGGGCCAGATGTCGAAATCGCTCTTCCCGAGCAGTTGCTCCTCGTCCTTCATGCCGGCCATTTCCGCGAAACCGGCGTTGGCGGCGATGAATTGGCCCTGCCGGTCCTTCGCGAAATAGCAAAGGTCCGGGATATGCCGGAGCAGGGCCTCCCCGCCTCCGATGAAGCTATGCCGTTCCATAATCCGAAGATACCACAAAGGTGTCTCCGACGGGCTGGAGAAGGTTGGAAAAAATCGACATCTTCAGGCATGTTTTGGCCCAAAAGACGCTGAAAACGAACCATCGCTCGACTCTCCACGCGCCGCCGTCCCGCCTCCTGAGTACGATTCCCAACCCATGGAGAAGGCGCCATCATGACGGGGCCGCTGATCGTCGAATCGGAAGGCTCCGGGCACGCGATACTCTGCATGCACGGCCTGGGCGGCGGCGCCCATTGGTTCAAGGGACTCGCCTTGCGCCTACGGGACCGGTACCGCATCCTCTCCCTCGATCTTCCCGGCACCGGTGCGAACCGGGCCGGCCATGCCCCCTACTCCATCGAACACGTCGTCGAAACCCTGTCTGGCTACCTGGCCGGGGAACCCGGTCCCGTCTCCCTGCTGGGGCATTCCATGGGGACCATCCTGGCGCTCAAAATCAATGCCGCGCTTCCCGGACGCATCAGCTCCCTGATCAGCGTCGGCGGGCTCCCCGCGGTCACCAACGCCATGCGCAAGCGCCTGTCGGATCGGCGCGATGAAATCCTCCGCACCGGATCCATGGCCGGCATCGGATGGCGAGCCGCCGAAGGAGTGTTCGCCAAGGCCACCCTCAAGCGCGATCCGGAAATCTTGGCACTGTACGCCCGCCAATTCGAATCCCACGATCCGCACATCTATGTGGAATGCCTGGAAGCGCTCCTTGCCTCATCGGCCGAGGATGTCCTCGGCATGGCCCGCCTTCCCTGCCTGGTGCTGGGCGGCAGCGAGGATGCCTATGCGCCTCCCGCGGAGGTGACGCGCTTCGCCGGCGCCCTGCCGGGTCCGATGCGCCGCATCGAGCTCAACGATTGCGGGCACATGCCGTTCCTGGAGTATCCGGCATTGTTCAGCAACTGGATCGCCGAATTCCTCAAATCCCAGGATGCCCATCCCTAGTCCGGAATATTTCGACATCCCTTTGTAAGGAATGGTCTATCCTCGCGAAAAAAAACATATCGACGTAGTTTCCCCAGGAAGAATCACAGAATCGCCCTTATCCTTCAGTCAAGCATCTGGGGATTCCGGATGGAATGCAAAACACCTCACATCTTCGGATGTGAGGGTTAGGACCTCCCGGCGGCATGGTACTCCCCCATCGCCATGACGTCGGCGAGGTCCGCTTTTTTTCCATCCGGGATAGCCGGGTTGGGACCGGCGCCCAGATTCTAAGAAGAGACGGTATTTGAGGCTCTTGGAGGCGGGAATGCCGCCCGGAAGCAGGAAATCGCAGGTGGCACGCAGCAACTGCGCCTAACTTATACCGGTTGGGAATTGCGGGATGTGGTGACTGCCCATCCCATTCAGGAGAAGTATATATGCCTATCAGAAGCTTGATTGCCGCTCGCCTTATGGCGTCCGGAAGAGCCCGAATCCATCCAGGAGGATCCCGCATGTTGAGCAAGTTCATCACCGCCAGTTTGCTGCTGGTTCCGGCCCTCGGAACATACGCAGTGGAAGTGAAATGGGCGGTTCCGCCGAATGGTTTCAACCAGGCGAATGCAAGCATCCCGAAGGGAACCGTAAGCGGTAGGCTCATGTACCCGACGCGCAACCTGGGAGAAAGGGCGTGCAAGGTCTATACCCCTCCCGGATATTCAGCCACGCGGGCCGAAAAGTATCCCGTGCTCTACCTTCAGCACGGGATCGGCGGCAATGAGAACGCCTGGACCGCCGCCCAGACGGACGGGCAGGAAGGGAATGCCGACAAGGTCATGGACTACCTCTACTCCAAGTCGGAGTACAACACCACGCCCATGATCGTCGTCATGGCCATGGGGAACATGACGGGCGCGAGCGGCGACGCCTGGCAGGCCTTCGAAGACGTCCTGATGAACGATCTCGCTCCCTACATCCAATCGAAGTACAACGCCTCCAGCGATCCCAGCATGCGGGCCCTGGCCGGCCTCTCGATGGGCGGAGGCCAGACCCTGAACATCGGGTACAAGAACCCGGCCTTCTTCAACTGGCTCGGCGCCTTCTCGCCCGCGCCGAATACCATCGCGGCCGGCACGACCATGAACAGCGCCGCGAAGATCACCGCCGTCAAGACCAACGTCAAGCTCGCCTACCTGGCCGCCGGCACGGGGGAACAGAATCCCTATCTCACCAACGCCCGGAACTACCACAACTTCCTGCAGACGAACGGCGTCACCCCCCTGTATCTCCAGGTCGAGGATGTGCTGGGCCATGAGCCGAAGAACTGGAACCGCCAGCTCCATCATTTCGCGCAGCGCATCTTCAAGGGATCGCCCACGGAAATCATCCAGGCCCCGAAGAAGACGGTCGCCAAGGCCGGCGACGGACGCATCGTCTCCTCCCGGTTCCTGGTCAGCCGCGCCGGCGCGGACGGCGCCTCCCTGTCCATCTTCACCCTGGACGGTAAGGCCCTCCCCGCCAACGCCCAGCTTCCGTCGCTCCCGGCCCAGCGCTGAGCCGGCCCCGGACCCGGCCCCCCGCCCCGCGTGCGCACGTGCCGCGCGTCGGCGTGGGCTCGCCTCCCGCTCCTATTCGGGACACCTCTGGGTTCCTAGCCACGTTGCATTCGCCTTGTCCAAACCCGAGGACTCGGCGGCGGTAAGGCCGCAAAGCCTGTTGTTTTTCAGCCTGATCAGCTTCCACACCTTTAGATTCAGGTTGCCAGGGACCGAAGCAATCTCATTGTCCGCAAGATCGATGGCGTCGAAGAGCGTGAGCCTCTGCACGTCGGCGGTGAAAATGAACGAAGTCAGGGCCTGATTCTGAAGGTCCAGAGACCATCGCTGCTCATGCGGGTCACCAGGGTTGAATACTTCGACCAGCGTGTCCGCTTTGAGGTGCGACAGCCCATTCGCGTCCAATAGCGCCTGGGCGAACGGGATTTGCTCGTAGATGGTAGTCGGCTGCGTCTCCGAATCGAACACGCAGGATGAGATGACCAATGCGGCTCCAAGCAATGCTGCGCGGCTCTGCATGGCCTGAATACAACATATCGGGCCTGCCACTCTGCCCCTGATTACCCCATCCCCTTCCGGCCCTCCTCCAGCAGGCGGGCCACGATGGGGTGCTTGATCCGCCGTTCCGGCGAGATGGCGTAGTAGCGCTCCTTGACCTCGTCGGTGCGGCCGACGACCGTCACGTGGTACTGGGCCTTGATGTCCTTCTCCACGAAGGCGGGGCCCGGGAACACGCCGGCCCCGTCCTGGCCGAAGACCATCATCAGCGCGCTGTCCTCGAACTCCCCCACCACGCGCGGGCGGATGCCCCGCTCCTCGAACCAACGATCCAGCGCCCTGCGCAAGGAGGTGTTCTCGGTGGGCAGGAGGAGCGGCGCCTTCGCCAGGTTGCCGGGAAAGCCCTTCTCCAGTTCCGCGACCGTCCCCGGGCTCGCGAAGAAGGCGATGCCGCTCTCCCCCAGCAGGTGGCTGAAGGCCTTCACCTTGGCGCCCGCCGGAAGGGGCGAGTCGGTGAGGAGCGCGTCCAGGTTCTGCGAGGCGATGCCGGCGAACAGCTTCTCCGCCGTCTCCTCCCGGCAGACCAGCCGCCCCCCGGCGAAGGCGCGCAGGGCGGGGCGCAGCAGGCGGTGGGCCACCACCTTGGGCACCACGTCGGCGATGCCGACGCGGAGGGTGGGGAGCTTGCCGGTGGGCCTGCCCTTCAGGGTGTCCTGCATCTCCTTCCCCAGGGCAAAGATCTCGTCGGCGAATCGCAGGGCGATGTGGCCGGCCTCGGTCAGCTCGAGGCGGCGGCCCACGCGATCGAAGAGCCGCTCACCGAGGGAATCCTCCAGCGCCTTGATCTGCGCGCTGATGGTGGGCTGGGAGACGAAGAGCCGGGCGCTGGACTTGACGATGGAGCCCTCGCGCGCCGCGACCCAGAAATAGTGCAGGTGGTGGTAATTGAGCCATTCCATGGCTTGAATATAAGGAAAATCCTAATCTAACCGGCGAATATTCGTTATTTTCATAGGGCCGCCGGTTTCCTATCCTATGAGCAGGAGAAGAGAGGAAACGGTACAACATGGCAACCCGCATCGAAATGAAACCGGCTCCCGGCGCCGAAGCCGCCGCGGACGAGGCCCTCCAGGCCTTCCGCACGGAAACCCGGGAACTCGACCCCTACCTGGAGGGCATCCAGGTGAGGCTGGAGGAGATCCGGATCCCCGACGGCCGGGACCGCAAGTCCATCCGCGTGCGCGTGGATTTCCTCAGCGGCGGCCGCTACCTGGTGGAGACCGAGGGCGAGGACTGGAGCGGCGCGGTGTCCGCCGCCGCCCGGCAGACCGCGCGCGGGGCTTCGCGGGCGCTGAGGCGCCGCTGGGAGATGGCGGAATCCTGAACGGGATTGGCGCGCCGCCCGCGGACTTTATTTTCTCCTCATGGGCCCCGCGATCCGGGGACCGGGGAGGAGGCCATATGTCGGATATCCAGCCCTTCAAGATCGACGTGCCCCAGGCCGTCCTGGACGACCAGAAAGAGCGCCTGGAGAGGACCCGCTGGCCCGACGAGGCGGAAGGCGCGGGATGGGCGCACGGGACCGACCTGGCCTACATGCGCAAACTGGTCGAATACTGGAAGACCGGCTATGACTGGCGCAAGCACGAGAAGGCCCTCAACACCCTTTCCCATTACCGCACCACCCTCGACGGCCTGGGGCTGCATTTCGTCCACGAACGCGGCCTGCAACCGGATTCCACCCCCCTGCTGCTGCTCCACGGCTGGCCGGATTCCTTAAGACAGGCCCTGCGGACATGGTTGGGCAAGCGGGCCTTGCGGAAGAAACCGTCAAGACATTCGACGTCGTGGCCCCCTCCCTTCCCGGGTTCGGGTTTTCGGACCCCAAGGCCATGTCCATCGAGGCCATGGCCCATAAATACCCCGACGCGGTGCAGGCCATCCATATCACCGACGTAGGCTATCCCACCGGCCAGGAGGATTTCTCCACCTTCTCCCCCGCCGAGAGGGAATTCGCCATGAACGATTCCCCCGCGGGTTGGGCGGCCTGGGTGATGAGCTTCGTCTGCACCGGAATCCCCCCACCAACGGCGAGGAGATGGAGCAGCGGCTCGGGCGGGATGAACTGCTCACCAACATCACCCTCTTCTGGGTGACCCGGACCATCGCCTCCTCCTTCCGCTACTACTACGAAGTGGCGCATTCCCGGCCGGTCCCGGGGCCAGGCGTGAAGGTCGCGGTCCCCACCGCGGTGGCGCATTGCGAGAAGGACGCCCCCCTTCCCGGGGAATGGGCGGAGCGCAACGTCGAGCTGCTGCGGTACTCGGAGATTCCCGGCGGGCTTTTCGCCGCCTGGGAGCGGCCGGACGCCTATGCCGCCGACCTGCAGGGGATGCTCGTCGACCTGCGCAACGCGCAAGTGGAACCGGCCGGCGGTAAAACTATTTTCGGTCTATGCGCTCCAAGGATCTTCCCCTGCTCGCTCTCTGCCTCGCCATCCCGCTGGCCATAGGCGCCGTGGCCGGCTACGCCACGAACTCGGAAATCGGCGCCTGGTATGCCGGCCTCGCCAAGCCGTCTTTCAATCCCCCCGGCTGGATTTTCGGCCCGGTCTGGACGACGCTGTACATCCTGATGGGCATCGCGTTGTTCCTGATCTGGAAGTCGCCCGCAGGCCGCGACCGGACCCGCGCCCTGGCGGTTTTCTGGGTTCAGTTGGCGCTCAACTTCGCCTGGAGCTTCCTGTTCTTCAGCTTCCACCGCATCGGCTTCGCCCTGGTCGACATCCTCCTCCTGTGGGCGGCCGTGGCGGCGATGATTTTCGCCTTCGCGAAGATCCATCGCATGGCGGCGATCTCGCAGATTCCCTATCTGCTCTGGGTCAGTTTCGCCACGGTCTTGAACGCCGCAATCGGGAAGTTGAATTGAGGCGGTAGCGTCCGGAATGTCGCAGCCCGAATGATGGCGAGCTGCTGACCCGCGCCAAAATGTCACAGACATGCGCATTTTGGCAAAGCCTAAGCTGACTTTACCGCCTTCCGACCGATGATTCGCGCGCCGGGCAGGCGTCACCGTTCGGATTGGGATTGGCCCCGGTTTCGCTTCCTGGAATGGGTGTTACTTCATCCTGGGAGCCTTCCATGCGAAAAGTCCTCATGTCCTGCGCCCTCCTGACCTTCACTTTCCTCCTGCCCGGCGTTCAAGCTGTCGCCAAGGAGGACTCCTCCAAGTCACAGACGCCGGACGTGGTCATCTCCAAGGAGCTGGCGGAAAAAAGCCGGATCCTGATCCTCAAGGACAGGGGGATTGCGGATTCCCTGTTCCGTCTGCAGACGCCGCCGGCGCGCACGGAGTTCGAACTGTTCCTGAAGGACACGGCGATTTCCGTGGAGGTGAAGACCAAGGCGGAATTCCGCCGGTATTGGAACGCGTTCGAACACCAGGAGGGGTTCCAGGAGATGCGGGCCCAGTTTGCGGCTGCGGATCATGATAAGACGCGCATCCCCAGGGTGTACCTGTTCGATTCGTCGGTGGTGGTGTATCCGGGATGGGTGGTGATGCGGAGGAAGCGGGGGCGGTAGGTCG
This sequence comes from uncultured bacterium, assembly GCA_966238865.1. Classification (GTDB taxonomy): domain Bacteria; phylum Fibrobacterota; class Fibrobacteria; order UBA11236; family UBA11236; genus CBILQL01. The sequence goes on along the minus strand of CBILQL010000055.1, from coordinate 5,129 downwards.
TAGCCGATCGCAGATTAGGTTCCGCGCGCAATCCTTGCGAGGACCGTCTTCGGGCGCCTATATTATCGGTTCACAGCCGGTAGGAAGGCCGATGAGGGTTCTAATTGGATATGACGATTCTGTTCCGCGGGAAAGGATCATCCAAGATTTGGCCAGGGCGGGGCTGCCGGCAAAGACCGAGGCGGTCGTCCTGACTGTGGCGACGGCCTGGGGACATGACCCGTTCCCGCGGGATACTCGCAAACGGGATCGATCCCGCACCCGGCTCAGCCGGCAATTCCAGAGCCACCTGGATCGCGCCCTGAAGGAGGCCCAGGCCCTGGCCGACAGTGGGAAACGGCGCTTGCAGGAGCATTTCCCCGCCTGGGAGATCAAAACGGAAGCGGCGATAGACGATGCCGCCGAAGCCATCCTCAGGAAGGCGGAGGCATGGAGCGCAGACCTGATCGTGGTAGGATCGGGCCAATCGGCCATCAGCCGGCTGTTCCTGGGGAGCGTGTCCCAGAAGGTCCTCCACAACGCCCGTACCAGCGTGCGCATCGCCCGCGCCGAAGGAGCCGGGAAGCCCCGACCTCCCCGCATCCTGGTGGGGGTGGACGGAAGCGCCGGCTCGCTGGGCGCCGTATCGGCAGTGTGCGGGCGCAGCTGGCCGGAAAAGACGAAAGTCCGACTGGTGTCCGTCATCGATACGCTCCTGCCCCATTCCATCCTTTCCTCCCGGGCCGCGCCTCGGAAAAGGGCGCTCCGCACCGTCGCCGGCAACCGGGATTGGCTGGAAGGAAAACTGGAAGCCGCCATGGATTTGTTGGCGGCCGAGGGCTTGGAGGCGAAACCGGTCATCCTGACAGGAGAGCCCCGGCGCGCCCTGCTGGAGCAAGCCAAGGAGTGGCGCGCACAGACGCTTTTCCTCGGCTCGCGAGGACTCAATAGCGTGGAAAGATTCTTCATCGGCAGCGTTTCCTCCGCTGTCGCCGCGCATGCTTCCTGCTCCGTGGAAGTCGTCAAGGCGACGAAAGGAAGACGGTCTTGAATCCTCCCGCGGAATAGCTCACGGCCGAGAACACGGCCTGATCGGTCCGGGCGCTGCCATGGGCGACGACGAGCGCGACGCCGGGATGCCGCATCGCGGTCGCGAAGGCGAGCACGGTGCGGTCTTCAGGCTTCAGCCCGCCGGGCTGGTCTGGTTGTCCGGGACGTTGTGGTTCTTGCCCCACCAGCCGGTGGCGTAGCCGTTCCGCCCGAGCAGGTCCGCGACCGTCGCGCAGTTCTTCGGGATGATGCCCGTGTAGCCCGGGTATCCGGTCGCTATCTCCTGGACCACCCCGGTGGCCACGGTGTGGTGGTTGCGTCCCGTGAGCAGGGCGGCGCGAAAAGCCTGTACCAGGGATTCTTCGCGGAGTACGCAGTCCGCCCCTCTCTGCTACGGGAGCGGTTCGAGGATTCCCAGGGAACAATCGTCCTTGATGAAATCCTGAAGGTGCCGGCTTTGCTGGACGAGGTCCATTGGCTCATCGAGAATCGGAGGCTCTCCTTCCTGCTGACAGGATCGAGCGCGCGGAAGCTGCGCCGCGAGCATGCCAATCTGTTGGGAGGCCGGGCTTGGCGACGGACCATGGTTCCCCTGACCGTGCAGGAAACGGAAGGGTTCGATTTGGCATCGGCCATGGTATCGGGAATGCTACCCCCCCCCATTTTCTATCGTCCGATCCGATGGAGGATCTGCGCGCCTACCTAGCCGACTACCTGAAGGAGGAAATCGCTGCGGAAGCGGCGGTGCGGAACCTGCCCGCCTTCGCTGAATTCCTGCGCGTGGCGGCCCTGACCTCGAGCGAAATGCTGAATTACGTGAACCTGGCGAGCGAGACCGGCGTGTCCCATAAGGTGGTCCGGGGCTACTTCGAAGTGCTGGAAGACACCTACCTGGCGACGAGACTGCCTCCCTGGAAAAAATCCCCGACGCGACGACTCATCCAAACGGAGAAGTTCTACCTCATCGACGTCGGTGTGGCCAATTACCTGTCGCGACGCCGCCCGGTGCCGGGGAACCCGGATTTCGGGAAATCGTTCGAGCATTTCATCTTCATGGAGCTGCGCGCCTACCAGGCCTACCGCGATCCCGAACTGGAGTTGACCTATTGGCGCACCAGCACGGGCCAGGAAGTGGACTTCATCCTCGGGGACAAGGAAATGGCCGTGGAAGTAAAGAGCGGCAGCCGGGTCCATGAAGGCGATCTGAAAGGCCTGCGGGCCCTGGCCGAGGATGGGGCCGTGGGAAGGCGCGTACTCGTATGCCAGGAGAGCGCTCCCCGCAAGGTGGAGGGCGTAGATGTGCTGCCCTGGCGGGATTTCCTGGATCTGCTTTGGAGCGGTTCCTGGAGGAAGTAGCTCCCGAGTCCATAATATGATCCGGGGATGTCCTCTTTTTCGGAGTAGAGGGGGGACTTCGTTCCACGAAGTCCATGAGAGGGGGCATCTAGGCTCCCCGAGAACCGCCGCTATCTTTCGATTTCGACGGTTCCGGGAGCTTTGATGGTGGGCCCGGGCAGACTTGAACTGCCGACCCCCGCCTTATCAGAGCGATGCTCTAACCAACTGAGCTACGGACCCAAGACAGGGGGTCAAAGTAGCTCAGAACCCGTTGTTCTGTCAAGGATTCGGGGCCTATAAACCCCATTTTCCACGTCCTTTCGCCGGTTTTCAGCTATCCTTGCTGCGCTGCCGATGAAAGCGTGTTTGTGGGCCGAGAATGCCGAGGAGATGGGCCCGGAACCGGCGCGGCCATGCTTAGAACCGCCCCGGTCCCGGAGGCTGTACCCTTCCGTAATTGCTGCTGCCCTGGCCCCGGTCCCCGCGTCCCGCCAGGGACTTGGCCATCTGGAACAGGGTCACCATCTTCTTGGAGGTGACGTCCCAATACTCGGCATCCTCGACTTCCACACGCAGGAGGATCAACTCGGGATCGTCGAGGCCGTCCGGGAACCAGGCCTTGAGCAAGGGTTTCCAGAGCTCGCGGGCCTTTTCGGGATTGTCCTCGAGGTGGGCCACGCCGGAAACGGAGATGAAGGTGTCCTTGCCGCCGTCGGTATAGGCGAGGTTCACGCGCGAGTGGATTTGCACCTCCCGGGCCTTGCGGGTGGAGCGTGCCGTGAAGAACCACAGCGTGCCTTCCTCGTCGGCGGCCATGGTGGACATGGGACGGGAATGGAGGCGCTCCTCCCCGTCCTCGGTGGTCAACATCGCGAATTTCACGTCGCGGATCTTCTCCAACAGGTCGGTCCATTGCTTGGACGGGGCGTCGCGGTTATCCATGGTGGCCTTCCAGTAAGGGTGTACGGGACGCTTGCAGCGTCCGGATCGGAGAGGCGGTCCATGGCTGGCACGGGCCACCCTCCAGGATCGAAAAAAACTATCGGGAGGTGGGGATGCCAGACCCGGTACGGCCAATCGGGGCAGCTCCGATCAACCGATGCAGGTCCGTCCAACCGGGGCCGGTGTGTTCAACCCGGACCGGTATGTTCACGGTTCGCGACCAGACCCGCCCGGAAGCGGTCCCAATCCCACTTTGCGGCCTCAAGGGCCGCCGTCAGGCGGGCCGCCTCCCAGCGCTCCGCGGTCGGGAACTGGTGGCGGAAGAAGGTGAGCTGCCGCTTGGCATACTTGCGGGTTTGCCGGCGGATGTCCGCCAGGGCCGCCTCCAGGGTCAGCGTCCCTTCGGCCACGGCCGCCATCTCACGGTAGCCCAGGGAACTCAGGGCCGGGAAGTCGCGCCAGCCGGGCCGGGTCATCAGGGCGCGGACTTCTTCCAGCCAGCCGGACCGGGCCATCTCCCCCACCCGGTCATCGATGCGGCGATAGAGGACCTCGCGGTCCTCGTCCATCCAGAGCACGGGGACGCCGGCGAAGGCGGGATCGGGGGTGGGCGGCGCCGCGTAGCCGGCATAGCCTTCGCCGGTGAGCAGATGGTTCTCCCAGCGCCGGGCGATGCGGTAGGCGTCGTTGGGATGCACGCCGCGCAGGCTGTCCGGATCCAGGCGCGACAGCTCGGCGTGCAGGGCGGCCGGGCCTTCCTTCTCGAGGCGCGCGCGCACCGCCTGGCGCACGGGCTCCGGCGTGGGGCCCCGATCCCGGGCGGCGGGATAGAGCAGCTCCTTGAGATACAGGCCCGTGCCGCCCACGACCAGGAAGCGGGCGTCCGGACGGGCGGCCAGGACGGCCCGGACGCGGGCGGGATACTCGCGATGGGAAAAGGCCTCGCCGGGATCGAGGACGCCGACCAGGTGATGGGGCACGCGGGCGAGCTCCGCATCCGTGGGAGCCCCGGTGCCGACGCGAAGGCCGCGGTACATCTGCCGCGAGTCGGCGGCGATGATCTCCCAGCCGTTCGCATCCGCGAGGCGCAGGGCCAGGGCGCTTTTGCCCACGGCGGTAGGCCCTGCAAGCATGCCGACGATCATGATTAAATTGTAATTCCGCCGGACCGAACCCGCGCCCCGGCTCCGGAGACTAAGCGAAACCATGTCCCTGGCCAAAACGCGCCTGCTCCTCAGCCTCCCGGAATTCCCCGTCCTGTTCGCTGGCAACATCCTCCTCGGGATGGCCTATGCCTTCGTCATGCCCTTCAACTCCGTGTTCGGGACCGAGGAGCTGGGCCTCTCTCCGGGAGGATTCGGCGTGTTCATGACGGGGCACGCCCTCATCGGTATCTTCCTGTCCACCTGGATTGCCCGCCTGTCCGACGTCCGGTTCGCGCGCAAGTCGGTGCTGCTCGTCTCCTCGGCATGCGGAGCGGCCGTCTACGTCGCCTATGCCTGGCTGCGCCATCCGTGGATCCTGTTCGCCGTCACCTGCATCCCCATGGCCGTCGCCAGCATGGCCTTCTCGCAGACCTTCGCCTTCGCCCGCGACGCGATGGCGCGCCGGCAGGTGCCTGCGCAGGACGTGCCCTTCTACATGAACATCTTCCGGCTCTTCTATGCCCTCGCCTGGACCGTGGGCCCGGCCGCAGGCGCCTGGCTGCTGGCGCGCAGCGGCTTCCGCGCCACCTACCTGGCGGCGGCGGGGCTGTTCTGCGCCTTCCTGGCCGTCATCGCCCTGGGCGCCAAGTGGACGCCCCCTTCGGCCGGCGCGCG
>CBILQL010000054.1:0-12988 GCA_966238865.1 uncultured bacterium | reverse complement strand
GAGAACCGGACGTTTTTTGTTTTTCGTTTTTCGCGGGTCGGAACTTCTTCGCAGTGATTACAGGGACGATCCCGACGGAAAACGGAAAACGAAAAACGATTAACGGACATCTGGAAAAGAAGGCCCGATCAACTCCCCTTCATCCTCTCCCGCGCAGCCGCATCCCCGCCCGGATCGCCGCCACCAGCAGCAGCCCCACCCCCGCGGACAACGCCAGCCAGGCCCCGGACTCCATGCGCTGGAACGGATAGTCCGCCAGCCGCACGCGCAGGAACAGGAAGGCGGCGACGGCTACGCAGCCGGCCGCGAAGCCGGCGGCGGCCCGCGCCTTGGGGCCCGTGCCGCGCAGGAGGCCGACGACGAGGACCAGGGCGGCCGTAGCCGGCACCGCCCAGAGGTACAGCGAGAGGGCGAAGTCGGAGGACACCTGGGCGTCCCGGGTGAAGGCGGAGACGAGGCGGTGCGGCCCCCGCAGGGTTTCGCGGATGCGGTGGCCGGCCACGGGGGATCCCAGGACGGACAGCCAGGGCCGGAAGAAGCTGCAGAACAGGACGGCGGCCAGGGCGCCGTCGGCGAGTCGCAACGGGAGGTTCGCGGTCTTGACCATGTCCTGACTCCTTGCCGGATCCGGCCGGCGCGGCGCCTACCGCCGCGGATCTCCGCGCCAATCAACGGGTTAAAAAGTAGCAGGAAATTTGACCTTTGGGGGAGCGCCGCCGCGGGGAATATCGATGCCGCCGTTCCGTATTCTTTGGTAGAATATGGTCATGGGACGGGTCGGCGACCCCAACGGCGCCATCCACCCGGTCCCCGCCAGCCCCGTTGGGAAGGGGCGCGCAGGGTGCCCGGCTGCGGATGCGATGCGGCCTCGCGAGCGGATGCCGCTCGCCTTCCTCCCCCGATTGTATTTAATTTTACCGCAGGCGGGCGCCGAGGCGCCGTCCCGCGCGAGGAGCGAACCATGATCGAATCGCTGGCGCTCAACATGGCCGGCATCCCCATGGATATCATCTCGTGGAAGAAGGCGATCACGCTGTGGTCCCTGGGCCGCGCCGTCATCGTCGCCGAATACGAGGACAAGGTGGTGCGGAGCCCGCGCTTCTCCATGCGCATCCCGTCCATCATCCAGTGCCTGGACATCAAGGTGATGCCGCGCAACTTCACCAACTGCCTGCCGTTCAACCGCCGCAACATCTATTCCCGCGACCAGGGCCGCTGCGTGTACTGCGGCCAGAAGGTCACCCTGTCGAGCTTCACCATCGACCACGTGCATCCGCGCAGCCTGGGCGGCGAGACCTCGTGGGAGAACGTGGTCACCTCCTGCATGACGTGCAACAACCGCAAGGGGAACAAGCGATTCAAGCCCAGCGAGCTCAAGATGCTGCAGCGGCCCTATGCGCCCCGCCTCACGCGCGCGGCGCCCCGCAACCTGGTCAACAAGCTGAGCTTCAAGCTTCCCCACGCCTCCTGGACCGACTACATCTACTGGCAGATTTCCGCGAAACGCGCCTAGGAAGCCCGCCCGGCATGGTTTTGGGACGCGGCGGATCCCGCCCCGGGATGACACCCTGGGACCCTTGGGTTATCTTTCTCCGGGCATTATCCACAGGCGGGAATTCGCGAAATGGAATGGTTTCGCAAGGCTAAATCCGGCATCGGCACCTTCATCAAGAAGGATACGCCGGTCGATCTCTGGGTCAAGTGCGACGGCTGCAAGGAGGTCCTCTACCGCAAGGAGCTGGCCGCCAACAAGTACGTCTGCGAGCATTGCGGGTTCCATTTCCGCATCGGCGCCAACGACTACGTGAAGCTCCTCCTGGACGAGGGCACTTTCCAGGCGATGGACACCGAGCTCAAGTCCACCGATCCGCTCAAGTTCTCCGCCAAGAAGAAGTACCGGGACAGCCTCTCGGACGCCGTCAAGAACACCGGGGCCACCTCCGGCGTGGTGGCCGGGATCGGGGACCTGAAGGGCCGCAAGGTGAGCCTCGCGGTGATGGACTTCCGCTTCATCGGCGGATCCATGGGCTCGGTGGAGGGCGAGAAGATCGCCCGCGCCCTCAAGCGCGCCCACGAGCGCCGCATCCCGGCCGGGGTGGTCTCCGCCTCCGGCGGCGCGCGCATGCAGGAGGGCTCCCGGTCCCTGATGCAGATGGGGAAGACCTCCGCCGTCATCGCCCTGCTCAACAAGGACCGTATCCCGTACGTGTCGGTGATGACCAATCCCACCACGGGCGGGGTCACCGCCAGCTTCGCCATGCTCGGCGACCTCAACATCGCCGAGCCGGGGGCCCTCATCGGCTTCGCCGGGGAGCGCGTGATCCGCGAGACCATCCGCCAGAACCTGCCGCCGGGCTTCCAGCGTGCGGAGTTCCTGCTGGAGAAGGGCTTCCTGGACATGATAGTCCCGCGTTCCGCCATGCGGGACACCCTGGCGACCGTCCTCTCCCATCTCTACCGCAACGCCTGACCGGGGAGCGGCCCGCGCCGTGAGCGATCCCGCCTACGAGGACTGCCTCGCCTTCCTCTACGCCCGCAACCAGTTCGCCGTCAAGCTGGGGCTCGGGAACATCGCCGCCCTGCTCGACCGCCTGGGCCGGCCCCAGGACGCCATGCCCCTGCTCCACGTGGCCGGCACCAACGGCAAGGGCAGCGTGTGCGCCAATCTCGCGTCCATGCTGGGGGCCGCCGGCTATGCCCGGGTCGGGCTGTACACCTCCCCGCACCTCGTGAGCTTCCGCGAGCGGATCCAGGTGGACGGCGAGCCCGTCCCCAAGGCCTGGGTGGCGGCGTGGATGCGCAAGGCCATGCCCCATATCGAGGAGCTGGGGGTCACCTACTTCGAGATCGTCACGGCCATGGCGCTGGACTATTTCCGCGACGCGGGCTGCTCCGCGGCGGTGCTGGAGACCGGCCTGGGCGGGCGCCTGGACGCCACCAATGTCGTGGTGCCGGACGTGACGGTGATCACGTCGATATCCCTGGACCATACCCAGATCCTGGGCGGTACGGTGGAGGCGATCTGGCGGGAGAAGATCGCCATCCTGAAGCCGGGCGTCCCCATGGTGGTTCGGGAGGATCGCCCGCACCTGCTGGCGGAGCTGGAGGCGGCCGCGCGGGCCGCCGGCAGCCCGGTCATCCGCCTCGGGGACCATCCCTGGCGGGAGGAGGCGGCCTCCGGCGCGCCGCTCCGGCTGCGTTTCCGCCCGCGCGTAGTGCGTTTCCGCGGCAGGCTCGGGGAATACGCCTTTCCGGCGGATCTGCGTCCCGAGGCGCACCAGCGGGAGAACCTGGCCTTGTCCCTGCTCGCGCTGGAAGCCTTCCTGGAGCGCGCCGGCCGCGGCATGCCGGATGCCTCCGCCCTGCTCCGCGTCCTGCGCGGGTCGCGGCTTCCCGGCCGCACCCAGCCGCTTTCCGGGCCGGGCCTGCTGCCCCTCATCCTGGACGGGGCCCACAACCCCGACGGCGTGGCGGCCCTGTCCGCCTGGCTGCGCGCGGCCTATCCCGGCAAACGCATCCTGGCGCTCTTCTCCGTGATGAAGGACAAGGACGTGGCCTCCGTCTACCGCGCGGTGGCCGGCTTCGCCTCCGAGATCCGCTTCGTCCCCCTGGCGCCGAAATTCCCGCGCGCCCTCACCCTTCCCGAGCTGGAAGCGGTTTTAGCCGCCGCCATCCTCCCCGTTCCTGCGGAATTCCCTCTCGCGGCCGATTCCCTGGCCGACCTGCTGCGGGCGCCCGCCGACGCCGGCCGGCCCGCAGGATCGGGTCCCGACCTCGTGGTGGTCTGCGGATCCCTGTATCTCCTGGGGGAGATCATCCCCCTGCTCGCTACCCTCTACGGCGGGCTGGCCTGGTTCCGGCAATTCCAGGGGGAGAGCTGACCCGGTCCTCCGCCCCCGGTATGTCAGGGCCTCCTTAGTTGCTAGCTTATTGCCAGCATGTTCGCTTCCAAGGCGCTCGAATTCTTCGTCCTCATCGTCTCCCTGTCCTTCCACGAGGCGGCCCATGCCTGGACCGCCTACCGCCTCGGGGACGACACCGCGGCCCGGCAGGGCCGGCTGTCCCTGAACCCGCTGGCGCATCTCGATCCCCTCGGCACCCTGATGCTGCTGGCCATGCCGATGGGATGGGCCAAGCCTGTTCCCGTCGACGCCTTGAACCTCCGCAATCCCCGCGGCATGCTGCCGCTCATCTCCTTCGCGGGGCCGCTGTCCAACCTTGCCCTGGGCCTCCTGGGCTGCGCGGCCTGGTATTTCTTCGCCTGGCACCTCCTGCCCGATTCGGGCTGGTTCCTGATGATGCGGCATTTCATCGCCATCAATTTCTGCCTCGCCCTGTTCAATCTCCTGCCCCTGTACCCGCTCGACGGGTCCACGGTCATCACGCGCCTCATGTCCGAGGAGACGGCGCGGCGCTACGAGGCGGCGGTGTCCCGGATGGGGATGTTCCCGCTCATCCTGGTGGTCATCTACGAGACGATGCCGGGACCGGGGGTGCTGGAGATCTGGTTCCGCATCTGGAAGCCGTTCTTCGCCCCGGTGATGGCCCTGTTCCAGGTGCCCATGGGCGTCGTTCCCTTCTGGCGGGTTACCGGTTTCGAATAGGGAAAACCCCTCGAATTCGGCCTTTTCCCCCGCTGATAAGGGTTTAACCCCTCTGGACGCTTTAAAAACGGGGGTGGAATGAATACATTGTTACCCCGTCAAAAAGAAAGCCGGAGGCACCTTTGCCAACCCATAAGTCAGCCGAAAAAAGGATTATCACCGCGGAGAAGGCCCGTCAGGCCAATCGCGCCGTGCGGTCCGCGATCCGTACCAGCCTGAAGAAGATCCGCTCCGCCGAGAAGAAGGAGGGCATCCAGGCCGAGATGGGGAACCTGTTCTCCATGTTGGACAAGGCCGCCCGCAAGGGCAGGGCCGGGATCACCAAGAACACCGCCGCCAACTACAAGCGGAAGGTGCACGCCCTGCTCGCGAAGAAGGCGTAAGGGGAGGGCCCGCGAAGGGCCAGTACCTGAAACGGCTGTTGCACCCGAACGGAGCTTGCAGCGGCAGTTCCCGGTCGTCAGTTCTCAGTTGCCGATTGGGCCGGTCCAAGCCGGTCCTTTCCATTTTTTTGACCCCAAAAACGCCCAAAGGGCCCTGCAACTGAGAACTGACAGCTGAGAACTTCCGATCGAGGCCCGGAAATAGCTCAATCCCCGCCTCCCTCCGAGCACGTCCATCGCCTTCGCTTTCTGCTTCCACCCCCTCCTCACCCCGCCTGCCCCATGTGATAATACCGTCCATGAAGCCGACGGTGCTGCTCGTCGACGACGAGCCCTCCATCCGGGAATTGCTGGGGGTGTTCTTCGAGAAGAAGGGCTATGCCCCGCGCACGGCCCGGAACGTGTCCGAGGGGCTCAAACTCCTGGACGGGCCGGAGCCGGTGATGGCCATGGTGGACCTCTCCCTGGGCCAGGACTCGGGGCTGGTCCTGGTGAAGGCCATGGCCGAGAAGTTCCCCCGGCTGCCGGTGGTGGTGATGACCGCCTACGGGACGGTGGAGAAGGCGGTGGAGGCGGTGAAGCTGGGCGCCTTCGATTTCATCGCCAAGCCGTTCGAGATGGGCTTCCTGTCCAAGGTGGTGGAGAAGGCCGTGGGGCCGCGCAAACTGGAGAAGGAGAACCGGGAGCTCAAGGAAATCCTGCGACGCCAGGGCGCGGAGCTGGTCGGCGCCTCGCCGGCCATGCAGGAGCTGAAGACCCGCATCGACGCCATCGCCCCGTCGGATTCCACCGCGCTCATCACCGGGGAATCCGGCACGGGCAAGGAGATGGTGGCCAAGCTCATCCACCAGAAGTCCCGGCGCGCCGCCAAGCCATTCGTTCCGGTCAACTGCTCCGCGCTCTCGGAGAACCTCCTGGAGTCCGAGCTGTTCGGCCACGTGAAGGGGGCCTTCACCTCGGCGTCCTCGGACAAGGAGGGCCTGTTCGCGGTCGCCGACGGCGGCACGGTGTTCCTCGACGAGCTGGGGGAGATGCCCCTGCGCACCCAGGTCAAGCTGCTGCGCGTCCTGCAGGAGCGCGAGATCACCCCGGTGGGCGGGACGATGTCGATCAAGATCGACGTCCGAATCCTGGCGGCCACCAATGTCAACCTGGAGGAGGCGGTCGCCAAGGGAAGCTTCCGCGAGGACCTGTACTACCACCTGAACGTCCTGCGCATCCACACCCCGTCCCTCGGCGAGCGCGGCGAGGACGCGGTGCTCCTCGCCAACCACTTCCTGGAGCGGAAGACGCGCGGCAAGAAGGTCTTCACCCGGGAGGCCCTGGGGCAGATCCTGGCCTATTCCTGGCCTGGCAACGTCCGGCAGCTGGAGAACGCGGTGGAACGGGCCGTCGCCTTCAACCAGGGGGGGGAAATCGCCTCCCTGGAGCTGGTCCTGCATCCGGCCGGGGACAAGGCGCCCCCATCGGGGCCTCCGGCCACGCCGGCCGCCGACGCTGTTCCCCCGGGGGGAGGCCCCCAAGGGGGGGGCGGCGGCTCGCCGGGACCCGAAAACGCCCTCCTGCGCGGGGATCCGTCGCCGACCCTGGCCGAGATTGAAAAGGCCTATATCTTCTGGATTCTTACCCAGAACCAATGGCACAAGGCCACGGCCGCCAAAATTCTGGGGTTGGATATCAGCACTCTTTATAGGAAAATAGAGCGATACGGGCTGAAGGCGCCTACTTGATGCAAGTGATTGCCAGTTTTGGAGTTGACCCGCCCATCCACAGGGCGGTGCGCGGACGGCTTTGGAGCGTCCTGACGGCCATCGCCATGGCCGTCCTCCTGCCCCTCTCCGCCTCCGCCCAGGCTTCCGCCAGCGCCGCGCTGGAGGAGATGCGCGAGGTGCTCAATTCGCGCTGGGAGTTCCAGAAGCGCCATCCCCTGGCGGCCAAGGCCTTTTCCAAGAGCCTCACCGACTCCGAGCGGGAGGCGCTGCGGTCCCGGCTCCGTGCCCTGCCGGTTACCCCCCCGGGCCCGGCCGCGGCGGGCAAGGCCCCGCTTGCCGGGGACGGCAAGGTTCCGCTCGACGACGTGTGGCGGGAGTTCGCCCTGGGCCTGTGCGCCGAGAGCGCCCAGCCCGGCAGCGGCGAGGCCGAGCTGTCGGCGGCGGCGCAGCGCGCCCTCGGCGACATCGCCCTCAACTACGAGCTGGCCCGCATCCTCCAGGGCATCGGCATGTTCCAGCGCGCGCAGGCCCTGCAGAAGGAGACCCAGCGGGCCATGCTGGAGAAGGGCTACGCCCGCCTGCCGGACCTGGCGAAGGCGGAGCTGTGGCGGGCGCGCCTGGCCCTCGGCGAGGGGCGCTACCAGGCGGCCCGCCATTCCCTGGACTTCACCGCGCGGCTGGATCCCTTCGCGCCCTGGGTCCCCCTGCTGGCCCTGGAGCTGCACCTGCGGGAGCGCCCCTTCTGGACCTGGAATCTGGGCGAGATCTGGGGCCATGCCTCGGCCGCCGCCTTGCAGGTGCGGCATTACGACACCCTCTCCCTGTTCCTGCTCAACCTTTCCCGGACGCTGCGGATCGGGCTGGGCATCTTCGGCTGCCTGTGCGTGGTCCTGCTGTTCGCGCGCCATTACTTCCGCGTCGCCCATCCGCTGGCCGAGCGGCTGCCCCACGTCGTGGATCTCAAGATCCGCTACGCCGCCGTCGCCCTCATCCCCTTGAGCCTGGCCGTGGGCGGCGCCGGCTTCGCGGCCCTGTGCCTGCTCGCGGCCGCGTGCCTTTGGAGGCATGCCTCCGCGCAGGAGCGCTCCCTCCTCAAGGCGGTGTTCACGGGCCTCGCCGTCATGCCCATCCTGCTGCTGTGGGAGCAGAGCATGGGGCGGCATCTCGATCCCGAGAAGGGCATCCACCTGTACCACCGCGCGTACGAGCGCGGCATGGAGCCGGCCCTGGCGGCCCGGATCGCCGCCGCCGTCCCCGCGAACGGGGAGGACAGCGTCTACAAGGCGCTCGCCGGATCGCTGCTCTACAAGAAGCAGGGGAACCTCATCCGGGCCGCCGAGGCGTCGCGCGAAGCGCTCCGGCTCGCCGGGCAGGATCGCATGGCCAACAACCTGGCCGTCGTGAACTCCGGCAACCTGTCGATGCTCGCCTACGAGTACGACAAGGCGGCCAGCATCTACGCCGGCGCGCGCACGGACGATCCCGGGATGGTGGAGGCATGGTTCAACGGCAGCCAGGCCGAGCTGTACCGGAACAATTCCGGCAAGCACAAGCAGCTCCTGGCCCGGGCCGCGGATCTGGATCCCCAGCGCGTGACCTCCTTCCTCAAGGACAACGACGACCTCTTCCCGGCCGCGCCCCCCCAGCGGCGCGCCATGGATCCCATGCTCGGCGCGGGGCAGGCCTGGCGGGCCGCCGCCGCCGGCATCCTCGACCTCGAATTCCTGGACCTCCCGGTGCGCGCCGGTATCGCCGAGGTGCCGGCATCGTGGCTGATCCTGGCGGTCGCCGCCCTGTTCCTGATCCTGTTCCTCCGCTACCGCAACTGGTCCCAGCGCGTCCACGGCCGCGATCTGTTCGAGTGCCGCATCTGCAACCGCGTCATGTGCCGCACCTGCCGCAAGGGGGTGCATTGCCAGGCCTGCTTCAAGGCGGTCGCCGGCGTGCACGACAGCCGCCTGCGCGGGGACCTCGTGACGAGCCTCCGGAACCGGGCCCGCAACGGCGAGGGACGCACCGGCCGCGTGCTCGATCTCCTCTTTCCCGGGGCGGGCGGATTCTACCTGGGCAGGAGGATCGGGAAGCTCGCCTGGTCGCTGGCCGCCTCCCTGGCCTTCGGCCTGTTCTTCTCTGCGCGCGGCATGGTGATGGAGTATCCCCGTTTCGCCCTGGGGCTCTTCGCATGGGCATCCGCCCTGCCGCTCCTCGCGGTCTACGCCCTGCACCACGCCTCGCTGCTCCGCTCCCGGCGGGTGCGCATCTCGCATCCCTCGGCGGCGGCCGTCCCGGAACGGGAGGCGGTGGCGTGATCCTTTCCGGCGATCTCAAGGATTTCTCCCTCGCGGACGTCCTCCAGCTGCTCTTGCAGCAGCGCAAGAGCGGGGTGCTGGCGCTGGAGAACGGCAAGGAGAAGGCGGAGCTCCACATCTCCCAGGGGAACATTTCCGGCGTGCGCGTGAACGGCAGGACCCCGGAGGGCAAGATCCGGGAGATGCTGGTGGAAACCGGCCGCATCGGCGCGCGCGAGATGGGGGAGCTGGAGAGCATCTCCGGGGACATGGGCCGTCCCATCCTCCAGACGCTCATCGCCAAGGGCTTCCTGTCCGAGGCGGACCGGGACGAATGGCTCCAGCTCATCTCCGAGGACATGGTCTGCGAGCTCTTCTCCTGGCCGGAAGGGCAGTACTCCTTCGGGACCGGCCACAAGGCCCAATCGGCGGGCACTTCCCATATGAGCCTTTCCGCCGAATTCGCCTGCATGGAAGGCATGCGCCGGATCGACGATTGGCCCCGGCTGCGGGAGACCGTCCCGGACGGCCGGATGCTGTTCTGTCCCACCGGGAGGCCCTTCGACGGCGACGAGCTGGGATGGGACCGCCTGGTGCTGGGACTGGTGGACGGGCGCCGCACGGTGGAGTCGATCGGCCGCCAGGTGCCGTTTGGCTCTTTCCGCCTGGCCGAATGCTTGGTAAATTTGTGGAATGGCGGATTCATCGCGCCGGTCCAGGACCGGGGGCTGCACCATGAGCATGCCCCCCAGCCGGACCCGGAGGCCGAAAGGGACCGGAAGACGGCGCTCGTGGTCGGAGGGTTCTCCCTCCTCCTCCTGGCCGCCTTGGCGGTGCGGCTCTTCGCGCTATGGGTCTTGAACGCGAACCCGCCGGCATCGGCGGGCGCAGAGTCCCGGATCACCCGCTCCCTCGCCCGGGAGAACGTGGAGGCCTTCTTGATCGACCATGCCGCGCGCAACGGGAGCTTCCCGGACGACCTGGAGAAGCTGGTCGCGGACGGCGCCGTGGAAGACCGCGACATCCGCGGCCGGTCCAGGGGGAAGATTCTCTACCGCAAGACCGACAAGGGCTACGTGCTGAAGTGATGGCCGCATGACCGCCGAAACGACATACGAAGTCAAGCCTCCCTCGGCCGTCCTGGCCGAGGACGTGATCTGCCAGAGCTTCATCCAGAGCTCGAGCACCCTGGCCTACGCCTGCCTGGTTCTCCGCCGCGGCCGGCACGACCTGGCCGCCCACGTGCTGCACAGCCTGGAACAGAAGCCCGCCTCGCGCTTCAAGGACATGGTCTTCTACCTGCAGTCGCAGATCGGGATCGAGACCGGCGACTTCGCCGCCGTCAAGCGCCGCCTGGTCCTCCGCGCCCACCAGCATCCCAACGACATGGTGGCCCTTTCCCTGCTGGCCTCATGCGTCCACCTGGAGCGGGAGGATTGGCTGCGGCGCAATCCGGCCCTGGCCGCGGGCGGCCTTCCCGGGTCCGCCGACTCCGACACCGGACCCGTTTTCGTTGCCGGCGCCAGCGCCGTCCGCGACGCAGGGGACGGGCCGGAGGCCGCGGACGCGGCGCCGGAAGCGATGCGCGGGGAATCCGGAAGCTACCGCACCCTGGCGGTGCCCACCGTGCCGTCGGCCCGCGCGGGGTTCCCGTCCGGCCCTGCCCCGCTCCCGCGCGAGACGGAGCCGCCGGGCGGTTTCGCATCCACGCTCCCCGACGATGACGCGTCCGGGGACGCGGCCTTTCCCGACGGGCTGCCCTTCTCGGCTTCCCCGTCGGCGGACTTCGGACTCTACCAGGGCCTGGCCGCCGATCCCAACACGCAGGCGCTGTCGCTGTGGAATGCCGCCCAGCGGACGCAGAAGTCCGCGTGCCGGAAGCCCGCCCTTGAGCCCCTGACGGCCATCCTGCCGCAGATCCTGCCTTCCGGAGTCGCCGCCGCCGTGCGCGCCCTGGAAGGCGGGGAGATCCTCAAGGTCTGCTTCTCCTTCCGGGACCTCACCGTCACCACGCTGCACGCCGGGGCTTCCGAGTCCCGCGGGGCCGACAGCCTGGGGCTCCTGACCGGCAGCATGAACCAGAGCCTGCTCACCATGGTGCGGGCGGAGAACATCTTCCTCAAGGGCTCGGCGGCCCGCGCGGGGGTCCCGTGACGCGCGCCGCAGCCTCTCCCATGGAGATCAACAAGCTCTCCGAGTCGCGCGACCTGGACGCCTGCCTCGGCTACCTGAGCCTCGTCAACGGCATCGACGGCGCCGCCGTGTACAGCTACGAAGGGCTGGTGGTGGCGGCGGGCGCCGACTCCAGCCAGAGCCTTTTCATCGAGGCGCCGTACTTCGTGGCCAACTTCGTGGAGGGCCTGCGCCAGTGCCGGGAGCTGGGGCTGGGGATCCTCGATCACCAGGTGAGCTTCACCGACACCAAGTTCCACGAAGTCATCAGCCTCGGAAAGAACGGGGTGTTCCACCTGGTCGTCAGCGGCACCCGCGGGAGCTACGAGTTGTTCAAGTTCCGGATCGAGCGGGGAGCCCAGGCCGTGTCCCAGCTGTTGCACGAACGCGGCTATCTGCGGGGTTGAATAGATGTTGACTATTTTGGAGAGGATCAACCAGATCAAGGGCGTCAAGGGCTCGAGCATCGTGAGCCAGGACGGGATCGAGATCGTCTCCCATTTCCGGACGCCCGTCCCCTCCGATTTCATCAGCGCGCTGATCGTCTCGGTGCAGCAGGTGGCGAACAAGATCGTGAGCAAGGCGGAGACGGGCGCCCTGATGCAGACCATGATCGAGGCGACGGAGGGGAAGTTCTTCGTGCAGGTGGTCGAGCTCGGCTACCTCGTCGTGCTGGCGGACTCACAGGCCAACACCGGCCTCATCCGCGTGGAAATCGCGCAGGTGAGCCCGCTGATCAAATGAACGTGACGATGGGCAAGTAGCAACCAAGGACGTCCTGTGGCATCGATAAACTACGCGACCAGGGAAATCAGCTGCAAGATCGTGTACTACGGTCCGGGGCTGAGCGGCAAGACCACCAACCTGCAGATCATCCACCGGAAGATCCCGGACAAGGACAAGAGCGAGATGGTGTCCCTGGCCACCGAGACGGATCGCACCCTGTTCTTCGACTTCCTCCCGCTCGATCTGGGCTCCATCAAGGGCTTCTCCACGAAGTTCCAGCTCTACACCGTGCCCGGCCAGGTGTATTACAACGCCACCCGCAAGCTGGTGCTGCGCGGCGTGGACGGCGTGGTCTTCGTCGTCGACTCCCAGGCGGACAAGCTCCAGGAGAACCTGGAGAGCTTCGCGAACCTCCAGGAGAATCTCCGCGAATACGGCCACGCCATCGAGAACATCCCGCTGGTCCTGCAATACAACAAGCGCGACCTGCCCAACATCTATCCCGTGGACCAGCTCAACTCGCTGGTGAACAAGTTCAACCTGCCCTATTACGAGGCGGTGGCCGCCACCGGCGTCGGCGTGTTCACCACCCTCAAGGCCATCGGCAAGAGCGTCATCGACAAGTTCAACGCCAAGTACGCGGGCTTCCAGGGGGCAACCGGAAGCCGCCGGCCCGCGCGCCCCGAGGCGCCGGCCCCGGCCGCGCCCCAGGCCAACCCCTTTTCCGCTCCGCCGAAGCCGGCCCCTCAGACCGGTGTTCCCGGCCCCGTTGCCGGCGGTTACCCGGGCGCTCCCGGCCCCGCGGCCCCCGGCGGCTTCCCGCCCCGGCCCGCTCCGGGTCCCTCTCCCTTCGGCGCCCCCGCGGGCGCGCCCGCTCCCGGCGGATTCCCCGGCCCGGGCGGCATGGCGCCGTCGGCCAATCCCTTCCAGGGAGGAGGCTTCGGCGCTCCGCCCCAGGGCTTTCCGCCGGGCCCGGCTCCCGCGGCGCCCGCCAATCCCTTCGCCAACCCGTTCGGCGCGCCCGCAGGCGGTCCTGCTCCGGCCAAGCCCGGTTTCCCGCCGGCTTCGCCTGGGGGACCCAATTTTCCGAGCCCGCCGGTCTC